>JABDFB010000056.1 GCA_013286765.1 Deltaproteobacteria bacterium | reverse complement strand
CGAGTTAAAAAGTTTCCCGACTTCATCCATTCCCTTCATCAGAGGGCCGTTTATAATTTCCAGCGGCTTCATCTCTTTTAGTGCGATGGCGAGATCTTCCGTCAAACCGTCTTTGGAACCTTCGATGATATACCGAGGCAAGCGGTCCATCAGGGGAAGTTCAACCTTCTTTTTTCCGGTTTCTTTTTTCGTTCTAAAATGTGCGGCAAATTCGGCAATCGGGTCTTGAATTGCGTCTTGAGAGGTGTCGGAACCAGTGCGAGGAAAAAGCAAATTTTCAGCGAGTCTTCTTTCTTCCTCTGGAATACTCGCATACCGTTCTAGTTTTTCAGAATTCACGATGGCCAAGTCCAAACCGGCCTGAACACAATGATACAAAAACACGGAATTCAAAACTTCTCGACCCGCATTGGGAAGTCCAAAGCTGACATTGGAAATTCCTAGCACCGTCCGTGTTTCGGGAAATCTTTGCTTGATCAGCCGAATCCCTTCGACCGTTTCCGTCGCAGATCCGACGTACTGCGCATCGCCGGTCCCGCAGGGAAAAACCAGCGGATCCCAGTAGATGTCCTGCGGTAAAATTCCGTATTTCTTAGTCAGTAAATCGTAAGAGCGTTCTGCGATTTCCAGCTTGCGTGCTCGCGTTATTCCCATTCCTTGCGCAGGATTGTCATCAATCGTACCGACTACTAGGGCTGCTCCATATTTTTTTGCCATGGGAGCGACTTTTTCAAAACGCTCTTCACCATCTTCGAGATTAATCGAATTAATAATCGCCTTACCCTGGCAATACGTTAAAGCCAATTCAGTCACTTGAGCGTCCGTCGAATCCACCATGAACGGTGCGCGCAGCTTCTTTACCGCTTGCTCCAAGAACCTTCGCATATCCTGAAGCTCGTCTCGATCGGGGTTTGCAAGGCATACATCGACGATTTGCGCTCCGCCCTTAATCTGGGCTCGAGCGACTTCTGACGCTTCTTCAAACTTTCCTTCGTTAATGAGAGTCTTGAACTTCTTACTTCCGATCACATTGGTACGTTCACCAACTATAACCGGTCGCATTTCATCCGTGATTTCCAGAAAATCAACACCTGATAAAAAAGAGGTCCCCACCACCTGAGGCTTTCGAGGCTCGGCTTGCGCGACCAACTCCGACAGAGCTTGAATATGCCCTTCATGCGTCCCACAGCAACCGCCCACCAAATTCACCCAGTCATTTTCAACAAATCGCTTGAGTACCTGCGCGACCATTTCCGGGTTTTCGAGATAGCAACCGTTTTCATCTGGAAGCCCAGCATTCGGCACACACCCAATTCGAAACTTCGAAAGCTTTGCCAATGACCGAATATGCTCAGTCATAAACTCTGGGCCAGTGGCGCAATTTAAGCCTAAATACAGCAAATCTAAGTGTGCTAGCGAGGCATATAGCGCTTCCACAGACTGTCCCGCAAGCATGGTTCCCATCGGTTCAATTGTTCCCGATACTGCAATTGGAATACGCATTCCAATTTCTGCAAAGAGCCTCTCTATTCCTAAAATTCCAGCTTTAATATTCCGAGTGTCCTGACAGGTCTCTAAAAGAAGATAGTCCACCCCACCTTCGACTAATGCTTTCGCTTGAAAATAGAATTGGTCTTGCAGCTCTTCGAACGTTACACCGCCTGTTACCGAAATGGCTTTGGTGGTAGGGCCAATCGCGCCTGCCACAAAACGGGGTTTCTCAGGTGTGGAATAGCGATCGGCCGCACGTCTCGCAATTTGAGCCGCGTTAAAATTGATTTCATGTGCCTGGGACCCAAGACCGTATTCGTTGAGAACCAGCGGCGTGCCGCCAAAGGTATTGGTTTCGACAATATCGCAGCCAGCTTTCAAATACCCTTCATGAATGGACTGGATGAGTTGTGGCCGGGTGATAACCAGGTACTCATTACACCCTTCTAAGTCAGGTCCCCCGAAATCGTCGGCGGTTAAGTTCAAAGTCTGAATTGCAGTACCCATGGCACCATCTAGTACTAAAATACGACGATCTAATAACTCTACGAGCTGTTCAGTTCTTTGGGTATTGCTGGACATAAGAGACGGTATATTAGCATAAATCTCTTTAATTTGAACTAGATGAACAAGATGATGAACAAGATTTGGCGGTTGTTTCTCCATAGGGGGTGGTTTGGGCGCTCAAATGGGACTCCCTGCTTCGCCGTGAGTCATTGGTATTGAGAAATATTTTACGTTCGTTCGAGCTAGAGAACTGGACTGGGATGTCAAAACGGTTTTTGCGACAGAAGTAAGGTGATTTGAATGGTCGGGTTTCGTAGCGATAGATGCTGGTAGCAGTCCTAATTTTAAACTGCCTCAATGTTTGATTAGAGGTGTTTAGTTAGTCACTTTGACTCAGGATATTTTATCCTATAAATATTGACTTAAAATTCATTTTATAATAAGTAGCCAGTTAGATTTGATAGCAAATGCTGCGTAAGTATTTGACTAGTTTGGTAATAACCTGAAGAAATTTCGTAAAAGGCAGTGGGAAAGTGTTATGAAAAGTAAGTTGTATTTCCGATCATTTTTTGCTGTAGTAGTTATCTTTTCAAAACTAAATTACACAATTGCAGCTGATTCTAATAGTAGTGATTTACCTCCAGCGAATTCGTCTTCCAGTTCGCCAATTCTCCCGGTTCCCCCGAGTCCGGCTACATCCTCTCCGTCTTCGAGTTCGCTCGCCTCGTCGCCGAGTTCCATAGGTTCCGGTAACTCTTCATCCAATGAGGTGGTTTCCACTGCCCGGCTGAGGAAGCGCAAAGTGCATTCGTCCGATGAGCTTCCTCCGTCGGTGGTGGCGTCATCGTCTAGTTCATTTCTGACGCCTGGTTTAACGGATGTGCCGGAGGAGAAAAGCTCTCCAATCCCCAACTTTACCGGCAAATACTTCCTGAACGTTAACGAGAAGATTAAGATTAGCGCGCAGTTAGACCAGGATCCTTCAAAAGATGACTGGAATGGGATGCATCTAAAAATCCAACATGAAGTGAGAAAACAAAAGAAATCTAAATCCAAAAAACAAATTACAGGAACTGCAATAGTCCCACAATATTCGCTAGTGCTCCATCGTGACGAGGCAAAGGATCTTAGTGGGAAAATTTGGATTGATGAAGATGAGGATGATGTTGACTATACAGACAACGAACATTCCAATTGGACATGGGATCCAAAGAACGCTGTTATGACGGTGAAAATTGGCGAAGACGGGCTCATGTTTACTTTGCAGGAAATTTCAATCTCCAATTCAAGAGGCCTTCGTTTTACATACGTGGATGTGGAAGGTGATTTTCACGAGTATTTTGGAACCAAAGGGCAATGGGAACCTCAGGTTCATACCGCAATGATTGCTTCCAGTTCTTCTCGTCCCAGCTCCAGCTCTAGTTCCAGTTCCAGTAGTTCCCAAGAAACCAAGTTCGATAAAACTGCTTTAAACGAACTGGGAATAGAATTAAGTGATGCAGATCTTGCGTATAATTTAAGTATGGGAACAGGCAAAGGCTCTAGGACTGACGCACCGTCTTCTCTCGATCACTGGGGCTGGCCCACCTCTGAAAGCAGCTCTAGCTCTAGTAGTTCCGCAGAACGATCTTTAAAGTTAAAATTGAAAGGACCGCGATCTTACTTTACCTCTGGACCGAGTTTTAACTTGACTGCTTCTGATTGTGAGGCAGGAGTTACTAGCGACGCTCTACCTGGTTTTGCTCAATTGACAGCAGATACAGCGGCCGCGCTGATATCCGCTTCCGCTTCGGCACAAACATCTGCTTCAGCATCTCATTTGGAATCGGAAACGGCAATTCAGCTGAGAGAATTCGCAGGCTCATACACTTCTGACGTAGGAGATTTTTCTGTTGGATTCCGTAATGTCGCTGGCGATTTAATGATGGAAGTTAATTTTCCGATGGAGGCCCGCGTTTTACGTCTCGATATGGGCGAGGCACGAAAAATATATGAAGATGGCAAACCGATTGGAACTTGGGATCAACTGGATGATGGTTTCAGTTTTATGGAAGACAGTGGAAGTGTTTGGGGGCTTAGTTGGGTTGGTCAAGTGAACAATACTGAGAATCCTGGAGGTCCTCGCTCAACCCTCGGCCTGCTGCGGGACGGAAACTACGAGACTTTCAAAAAAGTCATTCGATAGAGGGTATAAAAAGTCATCGGTTGCTTTTTTCCATATAGTCTAGTCAGCAAGATGATTAGATGCTTAAATATATAAGTAAACTATGAAAAATAAAATAGTTAGTGTTTGGCATTTCGCACTTTCGAGTGTTGTTTTAGCACAATGCGTCTATGTGCTTGCCAGCGATACAAATCATGAGTCGGGATCTAAGCTAAATGTTAATGAAACACTGAGTACGCTAGAATGTAAGGAATCGGAGTCCGGGTCCGGATGCTCAGAATCTGACAAACGAAAAGAGCGAGAGGTAACAGGTACTCGCCAGTCTTCGCAAACCCTAGTCATGCCTCTCATCGACTATCTAAATAAATTTAGTAATATTGGCGACCAGAAAGAGCCTTTCGCAAATCTACAAAATCTTGTGGACCGTATGGAAACGGCAGCAAAGAATCTGGAGGTCGAAGAAGCAAACCTCAGTTCAGAAAAAAGGAAGGAAGCAGAACAGTTACGCGCTAAATTTCGTGAAAGACTGGCTAAGCGCATTCAGATTCTAGGATACTATCAAGTGGCAGAATTCGAGCTCTTCAGAGAATTGGGCACGAATGCGGTGGATTCTACCAGTGGTAAAGCAAGAGGTCTTTTTGCTACGAGAGAACAAAGAATAGTGAATTTTTATTCAGACCCTAAGAAAGGGCAAATGGTGACTGAGGACTTTGGCGAGGGAATGAATTTCGACACTGTCGTCCGAAAACTATTAGCCTTGGGTCAATCCGGTAAGGAAGGTCAAAGCAACGCAATTGGTGAGTTTGGACAGGGTTTTTACTCTACTATCTCGATGTTAAAGAAAAAAGGGGACAAGGTCCGCGTACGAACTGAACCCATCAATGGCGAACAAGGCTACGAAGTCAGTATTGTTCTTACCGCAGACGTAGTCCAAGAAGAGAAAGAAGAAAAGGAATCAAAAGGACCCTCCATCAATCCGGCTAGTTTTTTGGAAATAAGGATAGAACCATTTCAGAATAGGAAAAGGGCACACGGGACTCGGGTAACTGTCGATTCATCCATCTTAAGAGGAACCCGTAGCGGCCAACCGATTACTCAATATATTGAAAACAATATTATTAGACGAAACTTTCGGTATCTGGATCAAGTTCAAATTCGATTTGACGGGGTCGAGATTAACCCGCCCTTATTAAGCGAAGTTCCAGGTTTTCAAGTAGGTACTGGCACTGCTATTGAAGGTCGACTTAAAATTCCGGGGAAAAAGTTGGAAGAAGGCCAAGGAGTCATCCACCTTAACCTCAAAGGCGTCCTGGTAAAAGATTTTGTGGTGCCCAGAGGCAGAGAAATTTATTCGGATGTTGTTATTGAGCTTCCTTTGTTGTCGGCAAAGGCAACGGATCGAGGCCAAGTGGATTTTTGGAGTGACAACGCAAAAGCCTTTATGCAGGCAATCTACGACAAAGCAAAAATACAAAACGACGAGGTGCTTCTAAATACCTTGGCGCCGATTCTTGGTGAGAACGGGTATAATATTCTTGATCAGTTAAATTTCGAAGGTCTAGAAGGTCCTTTCGTTCCAGCCACGCGTGAGTTTGCGGATTTAGTCGAGGTAAAAGGTAAGAAGGTAAAACGTCTAAACAAGGAGCTTTACGATCGCATTCCAAACCCTGAACTTCCATCAGAAAAAGCGATTGGATCTCTACCTATTATTCGAGCGAAATTCAGAAAAGGATCAAAGAAGTCTGTGTTAATTGCCCGGGTCGCACGTCGGCCTGTAATTTTTTTGGACGAGAGAATTCCGTTAGATTCATCGCAGTTAGAGAAATATGTCATTCAGGAAATTTACAACACAAAGCGGCAGTATTCGCCTGACCTACCTGACCTGGATTATTATTTTGAGGAAAAAAGCAAAGAAAACGAAGAAGAGAGAGAAGAGAAGGAATCGCGTCGATCAGAAGAATTACCGGATTCGGAGACCGCCTTCAGGGAGTTTTGGGATCAATATTTTTGGGCATACTGCCAAGAAGTTCAGGCCGAGTTTCTGGACGAAAAAAGTAACGAACAAATCGTGAAAAATAAGAATTCGCCGCAGAAGTGGAAGGACTTAGGTATCCAAATATTTGAGAAAGCAAAAATAGCTCTTAAAGGAATTTATGATTTTGCTGTTGAGGAATTTCGTACATCTGAAGACCGGCCTTTTAGTGAAATTTATAGTGATGTTTTTGATTATTCCTCAATACGATCTGACCTTCCGGGACGGAATAGCATTCTTCTTGATTTAGACTTTCCTCCAGGAGAAGCCCTTGCAACACTTGAGGTTATGTTGCCCCGGCGCCTGTTGGCGATGGGTGATAGAGAACTACATGAAAATATGGTGCAACTAAGATCATTTACTTCTTTAGTTAGATCGAGAATGAAGCCTAGCGACCCTAAGCGTACGAAACTGAAAGATATTAGATCTGAAGTAGCTATTCTTACGAAATTATCGCAGTCTAACGAAGTTCCTATTGCGACTCTGAATACAGACTTGGACAGGGCTCGAGAAATTGTGGAACGTTCCATCACATTTAAAGACGTTGAAGGGGCGGAATCCAGGCTGGTTGAGGTTTCGTCGAAGTTTTTGGAAGAGCGAAAAGGAGGAAAAAAGGATGGAAAAAGTTTAGAAAATGAAAGGAAGAGTGACCAGAAGACTGATAAAATTTCAGACTTTTTGGAATATCTCGGATTTTTACAAGAACTTGTTATCAAGAGAGCACCAAACCTACTCAATCCCAGCGAGACCAGTGATCTTAAGTTCCAGTACAATCACTATCTCGACCATCTACTCAATCTAGCAGATTTTCACTACCCCAACCGAGATGTGGCGCCTGACGACATTACCGCCTATGCCAAGACTTTTGTTTCACGAGAGACGGTTTTTTTACCTCTTAACGGAAGCTCTGAAGCAAAGAGTATTTTTTATCGATATCGCCGACCTTGGATTCAAATCGAAAAGTTATACTCCGCTAGTGACCGAATCAGATTCGCGAGTTCTTTTAAAAAGATGAATGAGTTTGTCGGGTGGTTTTGTCCTGGCGGATCTCAATCCCGTGCGATTCTACCCTCTATAACTTGGAATGATGCTGTCAAAGGCAAGATTGAGCAGAATTGCCATGATTTTGTGAAAGGACAATTGGATCGAATGATTCAATCGAAACGAAACCCAGAATTTCTTGATGATTTGCCTGATCTCAGAGAGAAGTGGATTGCGGCCAATCGAAAAGCCATTGGCCAGGGGCGAAATAGGCCTGCATTTGAACTTGCAGATTTGAAGACCGAAGCTCAGATTATTGCCTTGCTCATGAGAGAAGATGTCGGACTGCTCGGTCCGAATAGTGCTTCTACTATTTACCCGCTGATCTTAGGTGGAAGCCTTGCTCCAAAGCGAGAAAATATGGAATTTCCAAGAGCGGAAGTTCCAATGGTAAAGATAGAAGATGACCCAGACGTAATTGCACGGATGAAGGGCGAAAGAATTGCGGTCGAATATCGAAAAGTAATGAGTCAGAATTTAGACCCTTGGAATTGGATGAAGGAAGTACCAAAGAACTCAAAAGAAGCTCATGCGTCTCAGTTTAACTTTGATGTGTCCAAAAGTAAGCTCGGCGAATTGATTTTAGAAATGTGGGATACTGGTGACGGAGTGCCGAAGGAATTTTGGGATTCTTTTTATATTCCTGGGGTTAGTGCAAAAGATCGAGGTGGAGAAAATATTAACTTCGGTCAGGGCTTTATGAGTTTATTCCAGTATTTTGACGAAGTGACTGTCGAAGCTTGGACGCCGGAAAGCAGTGGGAAACGTGAGAAATATCTTATTTATTTAAGAAAAGGTGCTGATGGAAAGCTCGAAATTGCCAAGGGGACATCAGAAGAGTTAGCGGAGCGGTCTGGGAAGCCTGAGGTTTCGGGCGATCCTGCTTTTACAAAAGGTGTCAAAATTACCTGTCTAAAGAAGGGTCCACTCTCTCCAATGACAATCGCAGAGCTCAAAGGAAGGCTTATCTCTGCAACGGCGGGAATGGGTACGAAAGCTGCTGATGGTGGCACGCCGATGCGGGTCCATTTTAATGGCAAACCTCTTGACGAATTGTCTGTAGGCGGCGCCGAGCGTTTGTTGGTTGAACGTCCAGTCTTGGACGTTGAAAAAACAAAAGGAACGATCAAAATATTCCATGGATCACAAAGCGGAGTTCTCTTTGGAGATTTTCTGCAAACTTCTCGACTGGATCAGTATTTGACGAAATTTCCTGAAATCTGGGACGAATTTAAGAAGATTGTTCCCGGAAAATTTTTAGTAAGAATTGATGGAGATCTTAAAGAGAACAGCGGGCGATCCGGATTTATTCAACATGAACAAATTCAGCCACAAGTTGAGGAAGCACTCCTTCACGGGGCGTCTGAATTGCTTGTGCAGAGTCTGCTGGAACACCCTGATCATCTGAAATTGCCCTATGATTTCTTTTACGAATATCGCTTTGGAATCCCTGAGTCGTCCGATTCGAACGCTTCCGGTGCTAAAGACATTCGCCAGGTCCAAAATGCGGACGAGCTTGAAGCTTTTGTTCTCAACTTACCTGTTGGCACTAAACATTTAAGTCTAAATGGAATAAAGAAATCAGTATTTGACTATCTCGTGCGGAAATCGCTGCTCCGAGAAGATAAAAATTTTCGCCTAGACGTCGCTTGGGATGGTAAAGCCTTTGTTAAAGAAATGACTGCTAAGCTAGGGAAGGAATATAAGCCTATTCTTAGACGATTTCAGCAAATAATTGCCGGAAAAATTGAAGGTGACCGAGAGCAGGCGAAACTAGAAGCCAAGGCAACAAAATCAAAATTCGATGATAGTGAAAAGATGAAAACTGGATCGGATCCAGAGGCGCATCTAAAATTCGACCCAAGCAAAGATTATATTCCGGAGGAAGTACCTGATGACTGGAAAGGAGATCAACCTTACATGCTCATGATGAGAGATCAGTATAAAAAAGATTTAGAAAATGTTTTTCCGGAGTTAAATGTAATCATAAAATTTTACAAGGAACCTGATTCTTCCCTGGCTCATGCTCACAAAGGACAGTTTGAAAGAGGTTGGATACTGCCTGCGGGTGAGGCAAGTACCGCAAGGAGGAATACGAAGCGAAAGCGACGAGATGTAGTTATTTCGTATAACCTTCTCGGGTCTGATTTTCGCGATTTTAGAAAAATGCTGCTTCAAAAGAAACCTATTCCAAAAATCTACGCTAAAGGAAGGGGAGATGCTGCTCATGAGTTCGTCCACGGACAGGAGGATGAGCACGATGCAACACATAACAGACGATTCAATGAAGAGATGATAGAAATTTTGACTCGTTATCTTGGAAAGAGCCCGAGCTTATACCCGAGCTTATAAAAGATAAAAGGTGTCCGATGACTTTTTGATAGGCACTGCAGCATGTGGTGAATAGTTGAGCATTGACGCGACGAATATCAAAAAGTCATCGGACACCTTTTTGCATGTCGTTGGTCGACATGAGAACTCTATTTCTGCGCGTCGCTATAACCCTTGTCTTCGCCATTACCACCGTGAGCTTTGCCGAGGCCGGAGTGGATCTTTCCAAGATTAAACTCCCTGCCGGTTATGAAATTTCCATCTTTGCAGATAATCTCGAAGGCGCGCGGTCTCTAACGCGTGGGACTGAAGGCACTTATTTCGTTGGGTCTCGCGATGCGGGCAAAGTCTATGCGCTAGTGGACAGTCAAAAAAAGGGAAAAGCAGACAAGATTTATACAATTGCGTCTGGTCTGAATGAGCCAAATGGTGTCGCTTTCTCAGAGGAGGAGGGCGCACTCTATGTTGCAGAGATTAGTCGCATTTTAAAATTCCCAAATATTGAAAAACATCTGTCAAAACCACCGAAGCCAGTCGTAGTTTACGACAAGCTGCCCAAAGATAAGCACCACGGGTGGAAATTTATCGCGTTTGGGCCTGATGGCTACCTGTACGTTCCTGTGGGAGCTCCTTGCAATATTTGCGAACGTGAGGATCCACGCTATGCAACCATTATGCGAATGAAAAAGAATGGAACTGACGTTGAGATTTTTGCAAAAGGAGTGAGAAATAGTGTTGGGTTCGACTGGCATCCAGTGACGAAGAAACTATGGTTCACCGATAATGGGCGCGACTGGTTGGGCGACGACGCTCCCCCGGATGAGTTAAATTACGCACATAAGAAAGGTTTAAATTTTGGATTTCCGTATTGTCATGGCGGTTTTATTTCGGATCCGGAGTTCGGGGCGAAGCATCCTTGTTCCGAGTTTGAAAAGCCAGCGATGAAACTAGGGCCCCATGTCGCTTCGCTCGGGATGCGGTTTTGGAATAAAGATCGGATTATCATTGCCGAGCACGGATCATGGAATCGTACAAACCCGATCGGATATCGAATTACACAGGTTTCATTAAGTGGAGATCAAGCGATAAAGTATGAGGTCTTCGCAGAAGGGTGGTTGCAGCCTAAAGGGGAAGTCATGGGTCGGCCCGTAGACGTGCTGACACTCGATGAGGGCACTCTATTGGTTTCCGATGATCACGCAGGTGTCGTTTATCGGATCGGGAAGAAGAAATAGGGTGTCCTGGATTTAGATAAGTTAATGATCGAATAAATATTCCGTAACTTATTATTATAATTAGAATTTCAATAGCTTCTAGTAATTTAAACCAATCTGTAGTACTACCCGAAAGAATGCAAGTCGCACGAACTAGCTCAAAGGGTTGCATTCGGCATCGGGAGTTACTATTGATATGAAACGTTTACAGCATCCAATCGTCTTTTCTTTATTCCTATATGGTTCACTCGCGTTCTTTCTCTTATGTATTTCAAGTAGTACTAGAGCCGCCGATACGGCGACAGTCTCAATAGAAAAAAATAAACAAACATTATATAGATCACTTGATAGTCGGAAAGACCGAGAAGAATTGGTAAAAGAAATGCCTTCCTATGATCGAGATCAGATTGTCGAATTGGGAAATTATTGGAGCCAGGTATATTCTTATCCTAGCATACAGCCGGACGACAACCTTATTCACGCATGGACTGCAGCAGTGGCGAAATTTTTTACCAGTGAAAGGGTTAGAGACGAGAAGTTTGATTTACGGACGGAGCCGCAGCTATTCAAAGATAGTAATGGCTTTCATGAGGTTCTCACTGCCTGGTTTAGTCTGAGTAAAAAGTACCGAAAGCAGTCTCAAGATCGTATTGATTTTGAAAATAAATTAAGAAAAGAGTTTCTTTTAAAACTATTTGGCTTTGAATATGGCAGTGATGAACGCGCGAGACATGCGCTCCAATTGCTAGGTGGAGATCGAGCCGTAAAGTCATTCGACGATAGAATCGAACAAAATGTTCCCTATGCCGATGCTGCACTCATTGAATTCATGGAAACTAAAGTATTCAGTGAAATCGAGCTTGTGGAAGGATTGGTAGACAAAATCAATTCTGATTCCAAGTTAGCTGGTATCAATCTGGAAAATAGAGAAAGGATCATTGACTTTGAAACTAAAGGTTATTTGCTTTCTGACAATTATGCTGGTTTCATGATTACTGACGAAGTGCGAGTGGAGAAACCGAATGGAACCAGGGGAAGCAAAAAAAGAATTAAAATAAACGAGTTTAGAAATGCCATTCGGGCTAATCATGCCAAAAAAGACAGGATGATTGCCTATTTAGAAGCTCTAGAGTTTTTAAGCTGGAGGCTTCAGGATCGTCCAGTGGGACACCTGATTAAGGAATGGCGTGAGAACGTAGGACCTCAGATTAAAAATTATGACTCGCACGAACTATTGAGAGTGTTTAAAGTCTTGGTAAAATATTCGTCGTCTGAAACGTGGAATTTCAATGAGGCCTCAGACAATATTGGATTTAAAGAATTCGTTTCGAGAGTAGTGAAAATGCTTGTTGAAAAAATCGATCAGTTAGATAAGTCTGAGTTTCTCAGTTTTATTCAGTACGTGAATAATTTGGGTTGGTTCGATCCTGACTTGGAGCAGTCGGAACGATTAGATTTGGATGTGTTGGCTTTGAGAGTTGCTGCAAGAAGGTATTTAGAAGCTAGACAATCCGAGTTCCATGCAGAAGACTATCAAAGTCTAACGAAATTAGTTGCATCTTCTGACCCTAAAAGAAAGAAAAAAAAGACTGGAAAGAAGAAGAAAAGAGATCCGAAAAGTTCCGAAAAAGTTGTACCGGAAAGAACAGAGTTTGAAAAAATAGTAGCAAAATTACCGGAAACATTAAGTGAAACTGAAACGACATCCCTAATGACTCCAACTTCCCCCGTCGTTTCTGAAGCAGATTCAAGCTCTGATTCTGAATTTGACGTCAGCAGTATGGATCCTAGTAGCCCCGTCAGTCCTTCTTTAATGCCCCTCAATTTTGAACCCTCAGTAACGCTATTCCGTACTTCAACGGCATCTATTCCTTCCGTGGAAGGTTTAAGTCCGGTTGACTTTGGTCATTCTGCTGTTAAGCAGGTCATTCTCGATCAGAAAGCGCCTCTGGATTCCAAACCGGGAGTGAATGTATCGGACTCTAAAGTAAGTAGTGGAGGTCGACTCGTTGACAAGGAAGCAAAAGCTACGTTAGTGGAAACTCGATTGGCTGAGCGCAACTTAGCAATGTCGTACTGGCCGAAAAACAAGCCTGCTGCCATTAAGATGTATGAACAGGCCTCGGACCACGGCGATCCTGTGAGTAGTTATAAATTGTTTGTTATTTACAAAGGAATGTCCAAGCCTAATTTAGCTAAAGCTATTTATCGACTTAAATTAGCGGCGATGACGCCGATTTCTAGTGATACTCCATTTGGCCTTCGCCAAATCGTTGTCAGCGCACAGAGGGAACTAGGTATTATGTATCAACTCGGATTGGTGCCTAATGCGTCTCAGGTGGACCGAGATTTGAGGTCAACGTTTTGCCTTAAGTTAGCGGCTTCAAATGGTGACGAAATTGCGCGGACAATTCTGGCAAATGAGAATTCTCAAAATAAAAAGCATCCGCAACCTCAGACGTTAGCAGCACAAAACCAGCCACCGTACACACCCCCGAACCAAACGACAAATCCATCTGCAATACTTATTCAGCCGTCCCATCAACAACCCAGCACTCCGGGCCCGGCTAACTTTGGAACTGTATTTTTGGCTTTAGAGCCTGCTGGAGGATGCGTGCAGGCTTTCGGTAATATGCTGAGCAGTCAGCCTCAGCAAAATGGGGTGCACTATCTGCAACAGGTGGGTTATCCACGGCATCGGAACTCGCGCCCGAACCGACGGTCTTCCATGCAGGAGCGCTTGATTCAATTTCCAGAGCAGCGGCCACTAGCGCACCCGCAGCTTCAGCCCACTATTTTTGGTGTTAGCGGGCACAGACGCTCATTGTAATCGTTCTGTCCCAAAAAATGGACGTTCGCATCCGATCTATTTGGTATGCCGCGGCTTCCAGGGGAGTTCCTGAACATTACTGAGGAAATTAATCCAGCGGGCCGTCACAAAGAGATAGTCGCTGAGCCGATTTATATATTGAATCACAACGGGACGTAGCGATTGCGGAGGGTTAGCTTCTTGAAGCGAATGCTCGAGCGAAACTAGATCTCGTTCCGTGCGGCGGCATACCGTTCGGGCAACATGGGTAAAAGCAGCGAACTTTGTTCCGCCGGGTAGGATAAAATTCTTCATCGGGGCGAGGCGTTCATCCATTTCATCGATCTCTATTTCGAGCTGCTTCACATCATTTTCATCGATTAAGGGAATCCCGACGTTTTTACCTGGTGGTGTTGCTAACTCTGCCCCCAATTGAAAGAGTTCTTCTTGCACCCTCTGCAGGCGCTTTTGAATCTCCGCCGGAAAATCTCCTGAACTTAGCTCCGTGACCGCCAGTCCAAGGAAGGCATTCAATTCGTCTAGACCTCCATAGGCCCGTATTCGGAGATCGGCTTTGGATACTTTAGTGCCGCCAAAAAGAGAAGTCTGTCCTGCATCA
>JABDFB010000055.1 GCA_013286765.1 Deltaproteobacteria bacterium | reverse complement strand
TTTCAGATCGAAAATCCCTTCTGACTTGGATCGCTTTGACTCTAGGGGTTTTCACACTCTCGATTGCAGGAAAGGACGTTGTAGGAGATTTTTTGTTTTTTCGATCTCAAATCGAATCGATTCCGTTTTTTAGCACTCTCCTACTAGGAGCTGCGACGTTGCAGTTAGCGTGGCGAGAGTCCTCTGGACTTAAACGAACTGTGACACCAACTCAGACTGCCTTGGCAGCGCTCCCACCTCAACACAGGACTTTGAAACTATCGGCAATTATTATACGGCAGACTGGAACAGATTTTTTCGTCCAGAAACTTGCAAGATCGATTGAACAGACATTGAATGACGGATTTGAAATCCTAGTCTTTGATTCATTCAGTGAAGCAATTCGCAATGGAATAAACGAAAGCCGTGGTGAATTTTTAGTTTTCTGTGGCAGTGACTATACAGGATTTCCAGAGTTTGTAAGTACGGCTTTTCAACTGCATCGGAGAGACATCGACTTAGTGAAGAGCACACACGGACATTTGCAAAGCCATATCTGTTCTTGGTTTAAAATTCCTCCGACAGATATTTTTACAGGGCGAATTGGGGTCTCCTGGCGATTAGCTCGCCATTGTTATGCAATTGGGACAGATGGTTCTGGTTTTGGGTTGGAGTTGAGTTTATTCGCCCAGTCTTACGGGTATCAAGAAATTCTGGTTCCGGAATTTGCTAGTTCACATCAGCATAAAATGGGATTTTTATTTGAGTTCTCGCGAATTTGGTCAAACTTCAGAAAAGGCTATTACCGAAAACTCCGACCACTGACATCTGTGACAGCGGATGATTGGGGTCTTTCGCCTGGTATTAATGATGGAATTCTTGAGATGGCGCAGATGGGAATTGTAAAGCGAATCTCAATGATGGCCAATTGTCCATTTGTAACACACCGCTTGGACGAGCTTCTTACCATTCCAGGCCTTGAGTTAGGGATCCATTTCAACCTAACGCACGGACACCCGCTGGCTGCGAATACGGCGCCGCCGCTAGTGCAACTATCGGGACCTGGTGAAAATCTCAGTTTTCTGAATTCGCCCTTTCGACTTTTTCTACAATGGTTATATCCTTTTGGGTACCATGCGAAGTTGGCAGAGCAAATTCGGAATGAATTAATAGCTCAGCTGGATAAGCTGAAGGCTTTGGGTGTTCAGATTCGCTATTTAGATGGGCATCAGCACACTCATATGTTACCCGGATTGATAAATCATCTCGCTGCGACATTAAAAGAGCGCAAAATCATGACGGTGCGTTTGCCACTAGACTGGTCTTTGCTTTACACAAAACGAGCTGGAATTCTCATTCTGGTGATGTTAGTCAGAGCGTCTTTTAAGCGAAATGGCCTTCGCTCGTTGCCGTGTTTCTATCCGACAGAGGCTGATTTTTTGAATCATGGGCGGTTTCGAGCCCGGTTAAGTAAAAATCCAGATCTCGAAGTGATTGTTCATCCGGCAAAGACAAATGATATGGCTGCAATGCTTGAGTTTCCGGACGGATATACCGCTGGCAGACTGGTTGAATACCAGGCGCTGCGTGTGTTAGCTCTGGTTTTATGAGTTTGAAGCTCAGGGGCTGAAAAATATGAAGCAAGTGCATCGAGGTTGGGCGGTTTTTCTATTTCTTGCGTTAGTTGCGGGAATTCTTCTACGAATTCTGTATGTCAATGACATGGAATACAAGGAGGATGAGCAATATAATTTTCATCAATCACAGTTGATTGGAAATTCCATTGCCTGGCCGTGGAAGGGAATTGCCTCAGGTGTTTATCTCCCTAATCCCGGAATGAGCATTTGGGTATTTGCGGCGTTGGCAAAGTTGTTCGGGATTCATCATCCAACAGATCTCGCAACCGCCGTTCAGCTATTTTCTATTTTCGGAATTTTATTAATTCTGCCCTTTGCCTATTATTTTCTAGAGACTATTGAAGAGAAGGTCGTCTGGCTCTGGTCGTGTGGGTTGAGTTTAGTAAATCCGTTTCTGGTTTGGATCCATCGTAAACTCTGGCCCGAGGCTTTTCTTCCTTTTTTTTCAATCCTGATCCTCATGGGTTGGTGGCAAAGAACAACGATTGGTGGTGCATTTGTATGGGGCTTGGTTGGAGCCCTTATTGGGCAGATCCATATGAGTGGATTTTTCTTTGCAGCCGCTCTAGCGATTTGGACCTTTTTTTTCGATCGTCGCCCTCTCCACAAAGCTGATCTACTATGGAAACCGGTGTGCTGGTCGGGTTGGTTTGCAGGTTCGACCATAGGAGCTCTACCGTTGATTCCGTGGGCTCTTGAGGTGATGCGAAATCCAGTGGGGCATTCGGTTTTAGGTGATTGGAAGGAAATGATCCAACTCCGGTTTTGGGTATTCTGGCTGACAGATCCAATCGGAATATCATTAGGAAATCCATTAGGAGTTTCGAAAGGAAATTCACAGTGGGTTCAGATTGCGGATTTTTTGCGATATCCACTTTGGAATGGTGAACCGACTTATTTGGTAGGATTAGCACACGGGTTGGCAATTGGTCTATGGTCGGTAATTTTGGGATTAGGCTTACTTCGATTGTGGCGCGGACGATTCGATCTGGAAGGTTCCTTTATTGGTCGAAGTTCGTGGACAGCGTTTGTGCAAAATGCGACGTTTTGGTCTTGTGGGTTTTTGCTCACACTGACAGGAGTTTCCATTCGGAGATACTATCTGTGTGTGACATTTCCATTGGAATTTATACTCTTAGTCCGCTGGGCAAATCCCCTCACCATCGCAGGGCGCCGGATATTGATTAGCTTGTGGATATGCGAACTTGTGATTTCTGCAAATTTCATAAGCTATATTCATCGGAATCAGGGCGCACCGTTGGGCGACTATGGGCCAGCCTATCGGGTGATTAAGGACAAATTGCCGGAGCATTTGAGATGACCTGGACCTCCACCTGACACTAGAGCCGTAATAGTTGCCCCACCACTCGCATCTAACTAGCTAAAATGCTTTACCTTATTTATTCCACTATAATAATTGATTCCAATTTAGATATATGCTATAGTACGATCCTATTTTAATATCTTAAGGAGATTTTGTGAAAAATCGGTTTTTAGCTGTTTCGATGTTAGCTTTGGCACTAGGGCTCTCCCATGTAAATTCCGCACGGGCAGATAGTCCTTGTGGATGTGTGAAAAATTGGTTTACAAAAATTTTTGGCTGTCACAAATCCCAGAAAAAAGAATGCAATTATAACCGAAGCGAAAAGCCCATTGACGAAATGGCTTTTTTCATCTCTGGCCCTACTTATCACGCTTTTAACTCCAAAACTCAAGATATCGACGCTGAAATAAAGTATATTAAAACAAATCGGAGTACTCTAACTAGTTATGATCTTTCAGGACTAAAAAAAGGCTGGTTTAAGAATAATTCTCACTTTGGGCGATTGCTCGAGGCGATTAAAACAATTGAGAATTTAAAAAGCCTTACTATCGACGTTCAAGGATATGCCTTCGATCAATCCGCCGTCAAAGCTATTTTGGAAATGGGTAATCTCAAAACCTTAAATATCTCAAACGGATATTTTCCAAAACCAGCATTACTAGAAAAAATAGTAGATATGGCTGTTGATGGACAAATAACCGGATCAAAAGGGTGGCGACGTAAGCAAATTAACATTCAGTTAACTTCAAAAAAGGGTGAAGTCCCCGCATTTTCCGTCGAAGACGAAGTATAAAGCACATATACACAGACTAACTTTAGTTTAACGACTCACAATCAGTTTACTAATCAGATGTATTCGTATACTAATTTAAAAATGCTAAGCACGGCACTTCCAGTAATACTGGCCCTACTCCTCCCTTTTCCAGCCGCCGTCTACGCATCCGACGCAAAAGTCTGGTCTGAATCGACTGGCGCCAGCCCCGAATCCAGCGGAATTACCTTCGAAGAAACCGAATTCGAAACAAAGTTTAAAATTGAATCAAACGGGGTCACTTATTGGTTTACTGAGGACGAGTTGCTTCAGGCAAAGGCTTTCGCACAATCATTTGTCGAGCAGATCGACAAATCTATTTGCTTAAAAGAAGGATCAAGAGGAAAAAAGGCCTCTACTCCTCTATCAGAGCCGGAGCTTCAAAACCTAGCTCAAACTCTCGCAGGTGTCGTTCTTGTTACTGCGGAAGTTCCAAATAGTGCTGACAAAAGAAATGTCTATCCCCTGTTAAGTAGGACACCTCCGGAAAAGCCACTATCCGGTGTTGCATTTGCGGATGATAACGATGAAGTCTATCTTGGATTTCCCCAATTCGTTCTAGGTTCCGGCGGAATTAAGAAAGTCTATGTAGGAGCTAAACGTAGCGCCATTCTAGCCCCGCAGCGCTCTGGTTTCGAGCTGGCCAGTCCGTTCCAAGATTTTACGTCATGGCGAGCTTGTTACTTTATTCCGACGCCAAAAGAGAACGTGAAGGCGCACGAAGCCCAACTTCAAAAGGAATTTGAAATTCAAAATCAGTTTGCGGAAAGCACCGGAATTGCCAAACTACACACAATAAAGAAATGTAAAATCAGTACTTATTTGATCGGCGATTACTTCAGTGATGGTGACATAAGAAATCTAAAAACAAAATTTGGAAATAAAATCAGTGAAGAAATGTTCCTCCGGCTCATGAATCACGTCTATGCCCAGGAAGCTCTTTTCCATAGAAAAAGAATCCCTCACTGCGATATGAAACCTGGAAATATTCTCTCTCATAACAACGGACAAACTTTTAAAATCACTGATTTTGGCAATGCTGCCTACGGAGGACAAAAAACTGGGACGGGCGCGACTCCCGCCTATCTTCCTCCTGAATTCGTTCTTTCAGAGCCTGACCAAACGCCGAGGCCGATTTTTACCTCCGTATTAAATAGACTTAGAAAACTAGATGTCTATTCTACCACTTTAAGCATGTACCAGATTTTTGGCCTAACTGAAGGCAAAGGATGCAAAGGTACAAACTCTGAGGTGTACCTGGCATTGAGTAAGGTCAGAACAATCACCGAAAGTGAAGGAAACGACGCCGGTCTAGATGCCCTTTGCAAATACTGCGGTATTAATTGCGATGGAAATACAGGTAAATTCAAGACACCAGTGACGGCGATCGAAAAGCTCCTCGTTCGGGGAATTGCTCCCGATCCCAAATTCCGCATCGAAGCTGCAGAATTTCAGCGACAGGTGGAGCTGATTCAAACCCAGCACTTGCTAAAAACTCAATTTGGAATGCCCGCAAGCGCGGATTTAGTCACCTCCGAGCGAGCGAATTCTCTGACCAGCGTTCGGATGCGAAATATGCCTGCCGGTAATTACTTCTTCTTTATCTATCCGAATGGCGAAATGGTCGCGTCAGAAACACCTTTGACTTACGAAAACGGCAAACCCCTTCTCACCGGTATTTTTAGCCTGGCAGGCCCTCCCGATCATAGAGCCATTTGGTTTCGATCTGAAAACCTTGCGCAAGAAGACATTGAGAATAAACATCCGTTCGAGACCCAGCTGGATGTGGCACCTAACGTGGCCATCGATGCGTTCATGAAAGATTTATTCCAGGTGCGATTTAGCGTGTCAGACGCAAAGCGGCTTCCAGATTACACGGCAGATATTCCAGCAAAATGACGGGTGAAGGATTCAAAAGTCCAGTTAAGTCTGCTACTGAGGAACGATGCATCCGACCCACAAAGATGGCCGCCTTGTCTATTCAACAGATCCCAAATTAAATCAAAAATGTCAGAAGTGTAAAGAACTCGTCTCAGAGTGCGTTTGTCCAAAACAAGAAGATCTTAAGAAATATAAGTTCGTTGCGGTCCTACGTCTTGAAAAGCAAAATCGGGCAGGCAAGACGGTTACTGTCATTGACCGTCTCCCAAAGAATGAACTTTTTTTAAAGACTTTGACAACGAAGCTTAAAAAGAAATGTGGTTCCGGTGGCACTTATAGTATGGAGGGTCGGGATGGGATAATCGAAATCCAAGGAGACAAACGTACCGTTATTCGTGAGCTGTTAAAAAATGAGGGCATAGATACAAAAGGGTAAGACTTCGCAACACTGCGTGTTTTTTCTTTTTCATTGGTGCCGAGGACCCGAATCGAACGGGCACGCCCCGTGAGGAGCCCAGGATTTTAAGTCCTGTGCGTCTACCTGTTCCGCCACCCCGGCTCATGAAACTGCACTCTTTCTTTACATCGTTTTGTCTATTATGCCAACCGTCTAAGTGCTTGTGTCGCACTTTCTGTATCCGAAATCACGTAAAGATGAACGCCCGGCGCACCCAGGGACTTTAGACGCTCCGTGAGTTCGTTAAAAAGCTCTAAGCCCCGCTTAACCGCATCGGGGCCGTCTTCATCACTAAGTCGATCAAAGATATGCTGGGGTAGTTTCACTTTAAATTTAGAGATTAACCGCTGGGCGAGAGGCTTTGTTCTCAGTACTCTTGTCCCGGGGAGAATAGGCACCTGAATCGAGTGCTTCGCACATAGGTCCAGAAAATATCCATACGAATCGGGATCAAAAAGCATATCGGTAATTCCAAACTGGGCGCCCGCATCGATCTTCAGTTTAAAAAACTCAATCCTCTCCCTTTCGTCCGGGTGGTCAGGATAGGCAGCAGCACCGATACAGAAATCCGTTCGTTCAGAATAATTAACGTTTGGTCCGCCTCCGGGGCGATGGAGATAAATCCCCTCATTCAATTTACGAATCTGTTGGATTAGTTGATGAGCGTAAAGATACCCCCCCTCTCTAGGTTTCCATTCGGCTTGTCCGTCAGGAGGATCACCTCGTAACGCCAAGATATTTCTGATCCCAAAATAATGATGATCCATCAGGTGATTTTCAACATCAAAAGGCGTTAGGTCACGACAAGTAAAGTGAGCAATGCATGGAACATTAAATTGTTCTTTAATCACTTGAGCAATCGGTAAACTACCGGCGCGGAGACTGCCCCCTGCTCCTTTTGTTACCGCCAGAAATTGGGCACCCGCTTTGACGAGCTGATCGATTTGTTGAAGAACTTTAAACTGATCTGCCCCATTTCGTGGAGGAATAACTTCAGCCGACAATGTGAAGTTTTGCTTCGCCAAAACTGCTGTTAACTTTTGATCGGGTCGAAATGGAAAAATGGCCATTGGATGTCCAGACTAGACGATTCGCCTAGATTTTTCTATCATTACTCGTCAATTAACAAAAAGTTTTAGCTTGTTGATTCAAGACGAGTTTTAACTTGTCCTCAATTGGCAAGTTTCGACCTTTCCACACAAAATTGGATTTAAACATAACTTTGATTTTCATTAGCCAATTAGGTAGTGAGTAGACATGTCTTATGAAGTATCCCTCTCTAGGATTTTAGGAACATCCCAGCAGAATCTCCTTTTAGCGACCATCCATAAACTAGGCAGCGCGTTTCTTAGGCAACGAGGTTATTCTTGGGAAGTTCGGCGTAATGGGGATTTGAAGATAGGGCTATGGCGGAAAATCTATAAGAGTCGGCCATCGAATAGCTCCTACCCCAAACGATTTGTTCTCATCCCGGGTTTTGGGGATACCCCCCTCTCCTGGAACGCTACAGTGACCCTTTTACAACCCGTGCTAAGATCTCAATTTGACGAGATTATTCTAGTAGACTTCCCAGGCTTTAGCGGCTTTTTAGCAGAAGAGAAGGTCTTTCCGTCCATTGACCTTTTGTTAACCCATTTGGGAGATACATTAGATTCCTTAAAGCCTCATACTATTTTTGGCCACTCTTTGGGGGGTTTCCTGACCGCTCACTACCTCAGTAAGTGCGGAAAAGGGGAACGGCCAGTGACAAATCGCCTGAATTATTCAGGACCTGAGCGGGGTATTTTAGCTTGTCCTTCAGGTATTTTTGTCGACGAAACTCAGAAGTCCGTTTGGCTTTCCACTGTCAAAATGGCCGGGATGGTCGGTTTACCCGCCTTCCGAAATCACTTATTTGCGAAGGAACCTTTATGGTTTCCTTTAATTGCCTCCGCTTACCATCGGTTTTTAAAGAGAGAAGACGTGATCCAGTTTGCCCAATCCTACCGCGACCATCTGGCGGTCGAATCGGTCCTTGGACAAATTCGTTCGGAAGTTTGTTTAATATGGGGTGAAAAAGACTCCCTGACACCGGCCAATGCCCTGCCCAATTGGCTAGAATCGCTAAATAAGAGTTGTAATGGGGTCGTACTCAAAAACTGTGGGCACAGCATCCACTTTGAGGCACCAGCGGTCACAGCGACGATTTTGGCTCAGCTCTTACTGGGAAGACGGCCCTCTGAAAGAGGAGGTAGATGGTGGAAGGTTATTTCGAAGGGTTAGAAATAAAAAATATTTTATAGTCGCTTCAGATAGCGATTTCTCACCAAGTTTTCAGGAGTTCGCTTCATTTCTTAAACTAATACTTAAAAATTCTCCGTCCACCGCAACTTCATAGAACTTAAGTTCATTTTGGCGTTGCCGATCAGCCAGATGTGGAACCAAAAAGACTATTCAACAATTTAGAAACTAAACCGGCCTTCGGGTTGGTGGCACTTGCAGTGACCCTGCTCTTCGCAGGCTGCTCGAATTATTTGTCGAATATTCATGGCATCGTTAGTAAGGGATCCAAAGGATCACCTGGGGAATCCTCTAGCGAAACTTCTAAGTCTTCGTCGAAAATGCATACTGAAGGTGAGACCGAGCATGGAAAAAGCGATTCTCGAATTGAGAAACAAATCCATGCAAAACACCCTGGCCACCCAGTTAATCTATTGACCCACGAAGAAGGTCCGAGCCGACATCTTGCTCAACACAATGGTAATAGTGAATTTGGCCATTTCAAAATTAGAGAACGAGGCCTCTCTCTGTCTGTTCTTTCCTCTGTCATTTACGGCACCTCAAAACGCTGGAAAAAAATTGCAGACTGGAACCATCTCAAAGCGCCCTATCGGATCTACTTAGGGCAATCCCTGCTATTGAAAAAACCCTTCAAACTTTCGGAAGAAGAATTTAACGAACGCTTGCTGACTGTTTGGCGCAAAGCCCTGTTAAAAAGACATTCCAGAGCTCCATACTCTAGTCAGTATAGAGACGATTCGCCGATCTATCATAAAACAATTAAGACCAGCCCGATCTCTTTCACTGACACGATTAAGAAAATCCGACTCAAGGATCATCATGGAATTTACGTGATCCGATTCGAGACAAAAGCGAAAACTTATCATTTCTCAAAGTTCAATCCCGTCGCAAAATGCCTGTTCAAAGCTTACAGTCACCACAGCGATGTAAGCGTACTCGCTAGGCGACATTCACGAGCCATCTTTCAGTGTAAGATCCTGACAGATCAGGAAATGGCCTTACAGCCTTAACTCAAACGCGCGTATTCCGAATAAAAAGCGCACTATTTCGTCGTCATTCTCCAGCTACCATCCCAATCTGTTTCGGGTGGCTGTTTCTGAAATTCCATGCACCGTTCGATATAGACCTCGCAGGGTCCGTCCTGAGACAACTTTGCCTCGGCTTCTTTAAACTTCTCGATTGCTTCCGCCCAATTCCGAGCTAAGTAGTATTGTCTGCCTTCTTCAAATAATCTTAATCCATCAATTGCATATTCTCGTTCTAGTATTTGAACCAACTCTACCGCTTCATCCTTACCTTTTACCTTCACGCGGTCCAAAACCCGATGAGGCCAGAGTGGCTTTCCCGATTTTTTTATTGCATCCAGTGTATAGCGGCTGGTCACGATAGCAACGCCATATTCTTTAGTGATACCTTCTAGCCTAGATGCCAGATTGACGTGATCACCAATTACTGTGTATTCAAATGTCTGTTCCGAACCCATGTTTCCAACGCTAACTAGGCCTGAATTTATTCCAATTCCAATACTGACGTCTAGTCCAAAAGTTTGTTTATACCTAGCCCTATTCTCATCCAGCGCCTTTTGCATTTGTATGGCGGCGTCACAGGCATTCCAGCCGTGCTCTGGCAGGTCCAAAGGGGCCCCCCAAAAGGCCATGACCGCATCGCCAATATACTTGTCCAATGTACCCTGGTTCTTAAAGACAATATTTGTCATGATTCCCAGATAGTCATTTAGGAACGAAGATAGCGTTTTTGCATCTAACTTCTCGGAAAACGTCGTAAACCCGCGAATATCTGAGAAAAGGATGCTGACTTCTTTTCTTTCCCCTCCCAACGAGAGCTTAGTTGGATCTTTCAATATGGATTCGACGACTTGCGGCGCAACATATTTGGAGAAAGCACCTCGGATAAACTTTTTACTTCGTTCCTCGGTGATATATTTCGCCACAACAGAAAACACAAAAACAGTGATGATCTCTAGATAGAAATAGATTGTATTCCAATCTTCATTTTTCTTAAACAAAACCTTGAAATCAATGTACCAAATCGCTGATAACACTACCAAAAATAGAAGTAAAGCCGGTATCGCATCTAAAATCTGAGTGAGAGACGCAAAGAGCAGTATTCCAAAAATCATTATAAAGGGCAGCCAGATTTTGCTTCCAGCACTAGACGGTATCAGAGGATCGCCGGAGAGCAGATTATCTAAAATATTTGCATGCCCATCAACACCTGGCGAATTGGTCTGAAATGGAAAATGACGCATATCAAAAACACCAATGGCCGACAAACCCACTAGTACATAAGCATCCTTTAACAGGTCCGACTTTTTCTGTCCGGTGAGCCTCTGGTAATAGGGATCCTCAATAGTATCGTTCTCACTGAGTAGATCCAGAGCCGGAAGATGTGGAAAAGCATCGCTCGGTCCCCGAAAATTAATCTCCATCACTCCTAGAGGTGTCGTTTCGATTTTTCGATTAGAGTGAGCAAAACCGATCGATGCCAGCCCTTGATTTTCGCCCAAAGTAACCTGAAGTTCTTCATTTAGTCCGATCCGTGCCATTTCTAACGGCAATGAGGGATAGGGTTTCCCGCCAGCTATAGTTACGATATGGGTTCTTCGAATCACTCCGTCACTATCCAATACAGTATTAATATAGCCGCAGTGGTTTGCAACTGCCGTGTACTGGGGAATATTAATAATCGGAGCTAGAAAAGAAATCAGCGGGGTAGCCTTAGGAAGAAATCGATCCCAGTTTTGCGCAATCTGAATACCGAATTTTTCAAAGTCTTTCTTATACAGCCCTACTGCATTCGGATCATCCACCGGGCACTCATTCGGCGATGAATAATACGGCTGGCAATATTGTTCCGTCTCCCACGCCAGAACGAGACCGTTGCTATGGCGTTTGATAGCTTCTTCTAGCTGCCGATCCGTTTCAAATTGTTGAATGAGATTTCCTAGGTTTTTTTGCTGAAGAAGCTTCCCAAGATCTTCAGGGACGCGTCTATCCGGCTCAGAAAAAACAATATCCAGACCGACTACTTTCGCTCCGGCTGCAAAAGTTTTTTCAATCAAAAAGGCACTAACATCGCGATGCCAAGGCCACCGTCCCAGGGTTTCTAGTGCGGGGCTGTCAATATCAACAATGACGATTTTGTTTTTTGGCTTCTGAGTGCCACGGACTTTAAATTTAATATCAGTTAAAAAATTGCGAAATTTACTGAGAGGTGGATACACCCCTTCACGCAGAATCGGAACATTTAGCCGCCCCTGAACACCCAACTCCGTGACCCAGTAGCAAAGAGTAAAGAAAAACACAAATGGAAGGCAGAGTACCCACAATCGGTTCAGCACTGCTAAATCATCTCTTACTGTATATATATTGTAAACAAACCTATTCCAAAGCGAGAGATTTTACCTCATGCTAGCGGCAGCTTGACAAAGCCTAGAGGTAAAAGCTCCAGTTTTGGATTATTGTAAACAGTACTCTTCGACCACTCTGAGCAGCGTCTCCATATGAATCGGTTTCCTCACGAACTGGACAACCCCGGGCCGATCTACTCTTGTGCGATCCGCCACTGCGGAAACAATGATAACAGGAATTTTTGCGATTTCAGGCAGCTGATTTTTTGCCAAAAGAAATTCATCGCCACTCATCACCGGCATCATAAGATCTAGGAGAATCAGACAAGGGAAGTCTAATTGTGACAGAACATCGAGCCCTTCTCGTCCGTTTCGGGCAATATCGACCTGATAACCTTCAATCTCCAGCATTTCTTTTAGCGAAAATCGAATATCATCATCGTCTTCGACAATCAGGATATTTCCCTTTTTCATGTTTTGAATGAGCCTCGAGCTTATTTTAGCAGATGCAAGAACCGGGACATTCAAAAAAGGTATCCGATAAATCTGAGATCCCTTCTTTGTGCAGGCGGCAGCCCGATAGTCGTCGCGTTACATATCTTCATCGGATACCCTAAAATACCCTAAAACGTTGACTGTTCATGGAAGGGCGGCTATAAGGCTCATAGGCCTCAGGAAGATTGGCGCGTAGCTCAGCGGGAGAGCACCACCTTGACACGGTGGGGGTCGTTGGTTCAATCCCAATCGCGCCAACCATTTATTTCGCCGACACAGGCCTGCGGGCACTAAAAGGCGTACTGCGCTTTTTTTTCTCCCAACTGCCGCTTTGCAGGAATCTCAAATATCTTCCCAAATGCATCGATAATTCGCTGACCCAACTCCAAAAATTCTTCTTCATTGGCTTCGCTAAGCAAAAAATCCACAGGCGCGTCTAATCCGCAGGGCCGCAATCCGACAAAGCTAGTTGGCGTTCGGTATCCGTTCACAGCCAACCCATGCAGCAAAACACCATTTTTGATATGGATCCCCACCGATGCAAACTTTCCTCTTGGGGTCCACACTCCGAGTTCCCGCCCCTGGCGAATCTCTGCCGCCGATTCGTAAAATCGACCGACCTCGAGAGCTACTTGAAGTAGCAAACACACTGCTTTGCGAACTCCCCTAGGATCACCGGTCAGACGTTCGAGTTTTTCTACCGGAAAAACAACCCATTGCCCAGGACCATGCGAAGTTGCCAGTCCTCCGCGATCCGTTCGATGGATTTCAATTCCGAGCTTGGTATAATCGATCGATCCGAGATCTGAGGGGGGCGTTCTTCTACCGAGAGTAATTACCGGAGCAAGCTCCGATAGTATCAACCAGCCGGGCTCTCCAGCGCTTACTTGCTCCGCGAGTTGCCGCTGTCTCAAATCTAGGTTGGCATAGGTCCAGGGTTTGTTTCTCTGATGCCGTCTGAATTCAATTCTGAGTTCTTCACCGTTAATAAAGTTGGACAATGTCACCCTCTTGAAAATTTCCCCCCGCATGAACATGCGCCACACCGCCATCGTGCCCGATAAAGTCGACAATCTCGAGCGTTCCTTTTTGTTGGCCCGAAGAATGTCCGATAAATGCGCCAGTCACAGGATCAAAGATATCCTCTCCTAGGCCCACTACTTTTAGAATATCTCCCATCGTTAGTCCAGATGCTCGACCTGCACTGATGAAAAATTTTGATCCCGAAATTTTCGCTATTCGGCCCTGCCAGAGCGTTTTCCCAAAAGACCGCACAATGTCAGGTACAGCTTCTTGCAGAGCCTGTCGAACGGCCTCGCCGGTCAATTGCATGCGGTAAGAAGCATCGTCGAGGTTTCTTCCTTCAAAGATTGCCAACGTTCGATCGGAGACTTGTCCAGATTTTGCCGACGCTAGGATTTCGCGACCTGATTGCACGTCGTAGAGTTTGACTTCCAGGTCGGCTGCCGCCCAGGAATATTTCTTGCGCAATAATCCGACTGGGTCGGCATCCTGTCGTAGCGTGACCTTTGCTATTTTTCCAATCGCAATCAGAGAAACCCCTAAGCGTTTCCCCTCTTGGATCAGTTGAGCCATTTTGATGCGATCCCCTTGAATATAGTCGATCGTCTTCAGTGGATTCCTCGGCCCATCAGCGATGATCACATTTTCTGCGCTCAGCAACTCGCTCAATTCGTCGGCGGCCTGAGCACCAAGTGTTTCATCTCCAACCGGCGTATTATTCCAAAATGCAAAAACGACCAATTTCTTTTTTGGCTGTACCGCAGATTCCAATCGTTGAGTACTGGGATTCCGATCTATAGCACCGGGAGCCCCACTATCACGGTAAGGGGAATTGTAGGACGGCGAATCGCGAAATGGCGCACCTGCCGCCTCATCTCGATCATTATCAGAGGGCTGACGCAGTTGCGGTCCATTGGCGCAAGCAATAGCGAGCAGTACTGGAGTAAGAAG
>JABDFB010000054.1 GCA_013286765.1 Deltaproteobacteria bacterium | reverse complement strand
ATCGATCGCCGAAAGGCGCAAATTTATTTGAAAGCGGCGGAGGATTTTCCATCAAGTTAATAAAAATAAAACCCTCCCATTCGCCCACTGCGACCGGATGTAAAGGAAAGGAGTTCATTTCAAAATTATCTACGTCTTGCATACAACGCGCGCTTATCAAACGACCTGAGAGATCATATGTCCAACCATGATAAGGACAACTGATCGTTCCTGGGAAATGACCCGTTTCGCCATTTTCGTTCGAACAAATCTTGGTGCCACGATGCCGGCAGACATTATAAAAAGCGGCGAGATCATTGTTTCTATTTTTGAGTATAATCAGGTTTTCGCCAGCAACGTTTGTTAAAAAATAATCCCCTTTGTTTGGAATCTGCTCCATACGCCCTACCTGAACCCAGTTCTTGGAAAAAATACGCGAAAGCTCCGTGGCAAAAATACGATCTGACGTAAAATAGGGTGCTGAAAGTGTGTGCCTCAGATTTGTCAAATTTGAATGATTCGAGTTGGAATGATTAACAGTACTTGTTGTCATTGGTAGAAGTCCTCCCCATTAAAAAGATAAGGTGCCCATCGCACGACGGTACTCTTGGTCAAAGGAATAAATCAATTCCTCTTCCTCTGAATAGTATCCGGGCTGGTAAGCTTGCGAACTAACCCCTTCCTGCGTCATCTCACAGATCTTCCAATCTTGCCGATTTGTAAGATCCCAAAACTCGACGGCCTCATCGGGACGAAAGTCAGGTCGGTTCATAGCATCCGGGTGAAATAAAAAATCGCAAGTAATGAGAGTCTTTCGTACTCCGATCGGCTTGATGGTGTCAGCAATCACGTAGTCCGGATGTAAACTCAAATACATATTTGGAAATATATGATAGTAGTAGATTCGTTCCAAATCTGTGTCTGCAACTCCTTCTATCGGAGCCGCGGCATAACGACCGTTAAAAGTCAGACTGCGCATCCCCTGTTTTAAATTCGCGTAACCACCAATGAAAGCACCTTCTAAAAAATCCACCTCTCCACTTTGAGAATTCGAAACTTTCTCTAGGGCCGGGTGTACCAAGGAACAGTGGTAACATTCCGAAGCGTTTTGAATCAGAATCTTCCAATTTGCATTCACTTCATATTCCAAATGCCGTGCTACACGAAGCTCCTTCATCCGATACGCGGAAAACTTGCCTTCAATAGGAACAAACTGGTTTTTCAGTGGCGGCGGATTTTCCGATAAATTCAAAAATATGAATCCTTCCCACTCTGCCACGGCAACACGATGCAGTGGATACTCGCTCTGTTCAAAGCCACTCACCTCATTCATACATCTCGCACCCAGCAGTTTCCCGTCCAGATCGTAGCTCCAGCCGTGATAAGGGCAAGTAATAGTTCCACGAAAATGGCCCGTGAATTGACCAGAAAGAGCCTTCTGACCTTTTTCGTTTAGCTTTTCGTGATCTGGATTACAAAGGCGAGTCCCGCGATGACGACAAACATTATAGTACGCCGCAATATCGCCACTTCGCTTTCTCAAAACGATAATACTCTCGCCAGCGACATCTGTAACAAAATAATCTCCACTATTAGGTATCTTTTCAGCAAGTCCCGCAAACACCCAACTCTTATGGAAAATCTGGGACATCTCCGCTTTGAAGAGCCGTTCCGAGGTAAAATGGCTACCGGTAAGTGACAATTTTGGTTTTGCATTTAATGGAACGGCACTTGTCGTCATAATTACCCCTAAATTATTTAAATATTTCGATTTCCGAGAAATCGTAATTCTGTAGTGCTTACTCTAAAAAGCCGCAACTCGCACTTTTTTTTGACTTCTTATGAACGATTTTTATAACGGCAGAAAAACCAGCCGAAAGCCTCATGAACGTGATCAGGAGTAGATTGCGGATCAGTTAACATTAATTGCAAACAAACTATACATAAAGACTGTGACAGAATGCGTTAATAGGGCGTTTCTTAGATTATGCGACACATTTTCTTTTACAATATTTCGCCGCTATCTGAGAGAGTGTCTCAGCACTGACCGGCTTCTTCACGAACTCGGCAACCAAGCCCTTAATAGACTGAGCCATTTCACCCTGCATGGGGGCGGCGGTAAGAATGATAATAGGGATAGTTTTGAGTAGATCTGGTCGATAGCGCTGAAGATCTAATAGAAATTGTTTTCCATCCATTATAGGCATAAATAGATCCAGAAGAATCAAACTAGGTAGTGGCGCGGTCTCCAATTTTTTTAGAGCGTCTTTTCCATTAGAAGCGGTTTTAACACTATACTGCTCTAATTCTAATAGATCCCTGATCGACTCCTGGATGTCTTCGTCATCTTCAATTATAAGAATTCCTTCATGCTGCTCCATATTTGTCCTCACGATACCTGCCAATCAATATTTCCTCTGCAAATTCAACGCCTCTAACCCATCGATGACGATTCTGGGCCATTTACAATCGGCTATTCCTTGGCAGCAATTTTATCTGAAAGTCAAATTTGACTCAGTAAAAAAAGACACACGACACAACGCATCAAAATACAGCTATACTTCTGTTATAGATACAGCTTAACGACGCAGGGGGGTGTGTATGTGGCTCGATTTAAGTCTTAGTATTCAAGGACTTGGAAACGTTAAATTGGAAATACCTGACAAATGGGTGTTAGCAGGAGAACATTCGGTATCTAGGGACTTTCGTGCACTAGCATTGCCCCGAAACGATATAAATCTCACAATTGAATTTGAAAGCTTGGATTCCGGGGGACTTCGCTTTTTTCCTGCACAAGTAGCAAATTTTATTGAACCGATTCTCACTCAATTGAAAAAAGAAGATACCTGGAGGAAATTGCTCGACGGAATGCACGGAAGGGTATTCATCTATGGAAATATTCCGAAAGAAGGTGGTTTGGGTTCTTCCGCAGCTTTCTGTGTCGGCCTGGTACGCCTCCTTGCTGCTTTTGAACCTATGTCTGATCGGGAAATTTGTGCACTAGCTGCTCAACTTACAAACAAACTGCATGGAAGTAGCAGTAGATTCGATATTGCTGCTGTCTTTTATGACGAACCGGTTTCTTTGCTCACGACGCAGGATAGAGAAGGCCTCAGCAGTAAGGTAGAGGTAAGAAAACTAAGTTTGAAGACTCTACCTCATTTTACATTTCATGACGCCGGTTTAAAGAGCACAGTCAAAGACTCCGTTCACTTAGTAGAAGCGCTCGAAAAGAAAGATGCTATCCTGGCAAGTCATCTTGACGAACAGATGGCTTTTGCCACCTCCGAAGCCGAACAGGGCCTTGTAGAATATGCAAATGATAATAGAGGACAAGGACTGAAGAGGGTTGCCAATGCAATGCGACTGGCTCACGAATGCTTCAAAGCATGGGGATTACTCCCTCAATCCGTAGCCGACTTAGAACAAGAACTCTTATCGCAGGGAGCGCTTGCCGTTAAACTAACGGGCTCTGGCGGCAGAGGAACCTTAGTTGCACTCTGGCCAGACGAAAAAGTTGCACTCAGGAGCCAATAAGTCATAATATTAGTGAGCAATGAAACAAAAAATTGAACCGGAGAATGATTATATTGTCTTGATTGTTGAAGATGATGAATTGTTACAAAAAGCACTCTTCGATGCAATGAAAGCCAAGGGTATAAGAGCCATCATCGCACCAGATGGTGCCGATGCTTTAAGAAAGGCAAATAACCAGGCATTTGATGGAATTGTCATCGACATGAATCTTCCGAAACGCATGGGCCACCAAGTGATAGAAGTCGTTCGTTCTAATGGTCCCTGTATTAATAGTGTAATCATTGTGTTAAGTGGCTCGTTAAATAAAGAGCTTCTCGGGACAATAGCTCGATCGATCCAAAAAGCCTTTACAAAACCTGCGAATATCGAAACTGTGGTTGAAACATTGATTGATTTTATGAGGAAAAAAGCTAGAGCTTGATTCATTCCGTTTCTATAAGAGCACGAAATTCTTTACTGAATTTTTTCAATAGAGCCATCCCGCAATACGGCGATCGGAACGATCCGGAATCCATTTTAGTACATCAGTACTGGCAATTTGCCTGTCTCATTACATTGGCAGTTTTTACTTCCTTCGGAGTGAATTCCTTACGTCTCAAATTCTATGAACTAGCCTTTGGCGAAGCCATCATCGTATTAAATGTATTCGTCAGCAATTTGATTTATAGAAAAACAAAATCTATAGACACAGCCGTACATGCCATGATCGCTATCAGTGCTCCTGCCACGGCCTACCGAACAATTGTTATAGGCGGAATATACTCCCCTATCCTTCTTTCGTGGCCGGTGATTTCCATATTGGCCTTAATGACCATATCATTTTATTGGACCGCCTTTTGGACTCTATTTCACATTGGGATTGCCATCTTATTCTATGTTGCATATAAAATAGGCGTCTCCATTCCAAGCCATGCGCCGCCAGGAGTAGGGGAAGATGTCCGAATTGCGATGATCTGTACCGTCCAGGTGGTTCTGCTCGCTTCGGTATATTTCATTCGAAAACTTAATTCAAATCTCAGAGAGATTATTAGAAAGCAGAGTGAAAAAATCACGGAGGTCGTGCGAACCCTTTCACACGATCTCAGCAGTCCTCTAATGACTCTTCAATACAGAATTCAAGCCATATTCAAAAGCCAGAAATACCCGGACGGTCCCTGGCAAGATGTACTCGATATAATCTATTTATGTTATGAACAAATTTCGAACGTTCGAGACACTGAGGCTCATACTTCGAAAGAGGCTGGTGCTCGTACTTATACCCACATCCACGCTTTCGGGAAACGAGACTCAGAAGAAACATTGATTCATTCTCTATTTATTTTTACCACCATCGCAATTACTGGCCTGTTCTTCTTTTTTACACTTTTCTATATCCTCTTAGGACAGACTGAGCTGGCTACCTACCATTTGGGCGTTGCCGGTCCGGGTCTGATCGCCTGGTGGATCTTTAAAAAAACAAGATCAGTTACTATATGTGCTGCACTGATGTTGTTAACAAGTTTGATTGCCGCGATTTCGGCCATTAGAATTACTGGCGGTATTGAAAGTCCCATATTTTTTATGTGGCCAGTAGTACCTGTCTTTTCCGGAATAGTTTTGTCCATCGATTTTGCAGGTTTTTCGACCGCGATTTTCTCATTAGTCGCTATCGGTTTCGAAATTTGTCGTCGCCTTGGAATTGTCTTCCCAACCGTGCTGTCGCCAGATGCAAATGCTCTAGCAAGACTCGTATCTCTTGGTTCAGTCCAACTCATTTTTATTTTTGCAATCAATCACGTAAAAAAGCAGAATCAACGCTTCAGAAGTTTGGCTGCACATGGGCGAAAGCGGAAATTGAGACTTTTAGCGACTCTAAATAGTTCCGCAACCAGTCCCTTACTCCGAATTTACCAGATCCTTTCCCAGTACCCAGGTGATCCGGAGATTTCAGAAGCTTTGCGAGCCGCAAAAGCTTGTGTCGATTTGATTGACCACACCCAAAGCATTAACGAGACTTTTCAATCCAGCGGAGCGGTCGATTTAAGAGATGTAATTAGGGATATTACTTTTTTGCAAACCGAAGCGTTGGTCGCCAAAAGAATTCACTGGAATACGAAGTTTCCACCTCGGGAAGACACAATTTTAGTTCTCGCGGATCGAGCGGGACTGACCTACCAGGTGCTGAACAATCTACTCTCCAATGCTATTAAATTTACCCAATCAGGCGGGACCGTGGAAATTTCCGTTCGCGATGGAGATGATTATTGGAATATTGGAATTATCGACAATGGAATTGGAATTCCCGCCGACCTTCTAAACCAACTCTTTGACCCTTCAAAGCAGACCACCAGAAAAGGTACTGCAGGCGAATCCGGTACGGGCTTTGGTATGCCTATTGTCAAAACAGTTGTTGAGAGTTATGGCGGCAGCCTCAATGTTGAATCCAAGACACCGGAAGAGGATCCACTTCACCACGGCACCCGAATTCAAATTAAATTGCGTAAAGCGAAGACTTTGATGGCGGAATGAAAAAACTCCTGCTCTCACTTCGACTCGCTTTTGAGTTGTTCTATAGCGTTCAAGACTGTTCCAGGGGTTAAAATCTGTGGCAGAATTATCGGTGGTCGCCCTTTCTTACCCGTGTAAAGAACATAAAGAGGCACACCGTTCCGACCAAATTCTTCCAATGTAAGTGTAATTTCAGGATCCGAGTTCGTCCAATCACCCTTCATGGCCACAATGCCCTTCCTGGTCATAGTCTCCATGACGGAATCCGTAAACGCGATGCGTTCATTGACTTTACAAGTAATACACCACGCCGCTGTAAAATCGATAAAAACTGGCTTTCCTTGGGCCACCAGACTTTTAACTCTTTCCCGGGAGAAAGTTTGCCAGAAAGTCGATTGGGTCAAAACCCATCGATTTCGATTAAATTCAAAAATCTGACCATAAACGGCAACGGCAACTAAAATAAGGACTATCGTTTTTGTAATAAACGATTTCCAACGACCGTAAGCCCAGGCCGCACAGCTCAAAATCAAAATAGCAATCAATAGTCTCAGTTGGCAGCCGGGACCAGCTTCTATCCCAAGGATCCAATAGAGCCAGATTACAGTTCCTAAAATGGGAAAAGCCATCAGGTGTCTAAAAGTCTCCATCCACCGTCCGGGTTTCGGAAGCAACTTTCCTAGGTTTGGAATGAGAGAAAGAGCGCAGTAGGGAGCCGCCAACCCTAAAGCTAACGCTGTAAATACCGTTCCGATTACTAGTAGTGAGGGTTGACTCAAAGCAAAACCAAGCGCTGTTCCCATGAAGGGAGCTGTGCAGGGTGTGGCCACTACTGTTGCGAGAACTCCTGTCATAAAGGATCCAAAATAACCTTTATTTTCCGTCAGCTGAGAACCAAATCCCATCAGAGAAGTTCCCATTTCAAATACACCAAAAAGATTCAATGCAAAAACGAATAAGACACTCGCCAAGAGTGATACAAAAGTGGGAGACTGAAGTTGAAATCCCCAGCCTAATCGCGACCCTCCGGCTTGAAACAAGAAAATCAACCCCGCAAAAAGCCAGAACGAAAAGATAATTCCAAAGGTGTAAAAAAGGCTGTGAATTTTTATCGCCCGTTTATCCCCTTCGCTGACCTGATTCACTAGACTGAGTGCTTTAATAAAGAGCACCGGAAATACACACGGCATGAGATTTAATATCAATCCTCCCAAAAAAGCCATTACGAGGGCTTGGAGAAGAAAAATATTCTGATATAAGAGAGACCCCGTCTTCTGCAGTTCCAGTCCTTGCAATTCCGATAGAGTTTGTGAGACAGGTAAATCCACCTCGTAGGCATGCAATCCCACCTTAAGCAGTCCACGAAGTCGCCCAGATGACTGGTCGCTTTGATTAAATTGATCAGATTTTTTAATTCGAATCTGCAAAGGTTGATCACTACCACCCGACACTCGTTGCAATATTCCGTTTTCGATCTGATCGGGGATATCCGGAAAAAAATAGCTATCCAATGAAAGCGGCTCTCCGGCAGCTCTCACTTTGATCAAGAACTCGCTCGAATTTGCTTCAGCCAATACCTCCCAGGCTTTCGGCAATGCTATAGGTAAATTCCGCCGCGCTTCTTCAAAGAGTCCACTCGCCACGGAAGGTCTTGGTTTTTCCCTCTTCGCTTTTGGCAAAACGGGCAAACTGAGCGTCAGGTCGGCGTGGCCCGGAATACAGATGTCGCGACACACAAGCCATTTCACTCGAGCATGTAAATCAAGTTTTGAATGCCGAATCGTGGCCCCATTCCGACTCACACTGAGCGGAACCATCAAAAGCAAATCACCGCCGTATCCAAAATTCGCTAATTTGCCCACCGAGATCCTAGTCGGAACAGGCCATAGGATCTTCCCAGCTTCAACGCCTTTCGGGAGTTGCCAGCTGACTCGCGGCGGATCGCCCGAATCCCCCGGGTTTTTCCAGTAGAGGTGCCAGCCCTTCTCTATTTGAAAATGTATTCCAATTGTGGTTTTACCACCTGCCTGTACCGATTCCGTTTCGCTCACTATTTCCGCGGTCACATGAGTCGGTAGGTTAGACTCTTGCTCTTGAGCAAAAACGAGGCTGATCCAAAAAAGAGCTGATAAAAACATTTATGGTTACGCTACTCTTTATATTTAACCGAACAGCCGTATGGTCTAGTCGAAGGAACCGAAACCGATTTTCCAGCCATGGCTTCTGTCAGCGCCTTCGAAACGTAATTCTCAGCCTTTGGGATTTCCTCCGCGTCGGTTCCGGACTGATCATCGATAGCACCATTGTAGATTAAAATTCCTTTTGGATTAACTACGAACATATGAGGCGTTGTCTTAGCCTCGTAGAGACTGCCAACAGTGCCTTCGCTATCCAAAACAACTTGGGTGGGATGTGCCTTCTTGTCCTGTAGAAAATTCTTCTCTTCGTCTGCAGTAACGAACCCTTGTTTGCCTTCTGCAGATGAAATTACGGTGAGCCACACAACTTTTTTCTTTGTCCACTCTTTTTGGAGTCTTTGCATATTCCCGCTGTCATAGTGCTTCTTCACGTAGGGGCATCCATTGTTGTGCCATTCGAGAACGACATACTTTCCCTTATAATCGGATAGCTTCACTTCTTTGCCACTCACTGTTGGAGCTGAAAAAGAAGGCGCTGGCTCGCCAACTTTGGCCGCAAATACCGATATCGAAAAATTAAATGATAAGACTGCGAACAAAAGGATAACGAAAGTTTTCATTTTTTTAAGTCTCATCTATATTCTCCCTCTTAGGCTGTTTTAGCATAGTCTTACATATTCTTAAGCAGAATTCTCTCGCTCAATCAAATCTTGTCCTCAAAGATGCTAAAGACTTGAATATATTAAATTGCTCCGTGTAACTATCAATCATTGGCAGACGACTTATTCTAGATCTATGCGACACAACACAAAATAAATTTTATGGAAATCTTATTTCAGCACTCAGAGAGTCCAAAAGCTCTGAAATCGGAAGTTGAACGGAGTCTATTGAGTCAGCTCTCGGCATAACAACTGAAAGCATGTTTCTAGGCAATCTTCTTTTGCGAGCAAATTCCAAAGTAGAAGAATTCCTGAGCATTCTTCATCCTTGAGGCTTCTAATCGGTTTTGTCAAATTACAATCGCGGCCGAAGCCCTTCCGAAAGGAGTTTGACCGCAGTCCTGATCATTTTTTCAGAGCCTTCTTTTGGCATACATTCAATAATATCTATTAAACAGCTAAAGGAAAATCCGACTAGATGAAGAATGTCTATTATTTGATCTAAATCAGCATCCATACGGATCTGCCCGATACGACGTAGTTTATCAAACCGTTCCACTAAGGCCGGCGGCTTTAAATTCGCGTATTTCTGGACGTCCTCACGTACTTTGGGATTGAGGATGGCCTGCGAAATGGCTAGTTTTAAGAATTTTTTTTCACGTTTCGTACCCTGGAGTCGAGATTTCATAAATCGAACTAACTCTTCTTCCAGGTTTTCACTTGCTTCATAAGACAGAAACTGCTTTGTCAGATTCGCACGGAAATGCTGTCTAAGAGCAAGAAACAATCCTAACTTGCTTTTGAAGTAGCGATGGATCAGGGATTCGTTTACTCCTGCCTTCTTTGCTATGTTTCGGGTGGTTGCTGCGTCATAGCCATTTTTTGAAAAAATATCTAGTGCTGCGTCTAGTAGCTTTGCCCTAGTGTCTTCCTGGTTTCGCTTTTTTTTCATCGCTACGGACATTTAGGGCCACCTCCTCGTCAAAAATGCGTCTAGATAGAAATTTTAAATAACGTAAGAATTAAAAATAGTGCGGCTTAACTTGTCTAAAAAAATTTTATCATGTAACCACTTAAAATTATTATATTATATTATATCTCGGTAAGCAAGCGCTTGACTACTTTTTTTGTTTAGTTCATACTTTAATGAATATGAAGAATTCGGCTTTCTTTGTATTCTTGCTGGTAATTTTCGTTCCATTTCATCTTGAAAATGCGCGGGGAAATACTCTTGGCCCTGACGGACAAGACGAGGATTTTCAGAGGACAACCTCCTCCAATAGTTCTCAGTTCGATGCACCGCCGACACCACGAGCTCCGTTGAACTTAGATGCAGCGCTGATAGAAGCAATGGAGCGATCTCCGGATATTCAACGCGTGCGTGCTGCCCGGTCTGAATACGGATGGCGCCATTTCGAAGCCTTTGGAGCAGGATTTCTTCCAAAAATTTCAGCCAGTGCACTCCATTACTTCGATACCAAGTACTCCATTACCGGTATCAATTTCGGTGGAGCCTTCCTCTCTTTTCCTGGTTTCTATCCTATTAATGTAACTTCCCTCGATGTAACGATTCCTGTATTTGACGGCTTCGCAAGTACTAGAAAACTTCAATCGGCTTCTTACGAAGAAGATGCTTCCATTGCAGAGCTTTCTCAGGCTGAATTCCAATTGCACGAGGACATTCGTCTTTCTTTTTATCGGACGCTTGCGGCGATCAGTTTGCAGGACGTGGCGAAACAGAACGTCAAGACATTGGAAGACCACCTGAAGCAGATCGAAGTACGCAAACATGGAGGAGCTGCCACAAACTACGACGTTCTTCGGGTGCAAGTGCAACTGAACGAAGCACGCGCAGACTTAATCGATGCAGAAGATAGTTATGCGACCGCACGAAGAAAGCTCACACAGCTTTTGGGGCTCGAAGCGGATGACCGGTCCTTAGAGGGAGTCTTGCCAATTCCCGATGCCGCTAAAGTAAAAGACCTGCGCTTGAAAGAAATTCCGGTGGAGCGAGCCGATATTAGGGCATTGAACCTAAGAGCTGAAGCGGCTGAGAAGGCCAGACAGGCGGCAGCAGGTTGGTTTATTCCATCCGTCTCCCTTGCTGCAAACTATACGCTCTACGATTCACAGATATTTGATAAGACTGTCCAAAATACTGGAAATTATCTCAACTCCTACAACTTTGGTGTATTTGTAAAATGGAATTTATTTGATGGAGGAGTTGCTCTGGCTCGCGAACGAGAAGCATCCTATGCTGCTGTCCAATCGGAAAAAGCCACTCAGTCGGCGAAACTGCAAGTGCCGTACGACTTTGATTATTGGAAGCGCCGCTACCTGAGTAATACCGATCACTACACTTCAAAAAAATTCGACGTTACTCGTTCCGAGGAAAGCGTTCGCCTCGCGAAGGAAGAAGAGCGTGCGGGCACACGCACGAGCACTGAGACACTGGACGCTGAGCTGGATCTGTTCCGATCGAAACAGGGTGTGGTCAACGCGCAGATGAATGCTGCCGAAGCACAAATTCGTCTTGAGTTGGCCCTTGGGAAGGAAATTTAAAATGGGATCTTTGGCTGCTGTAAAAGACAAACTATTTGGAACCGAGACTGCATCTGATGCGAACCCTATGTCTAAAAAACAAATTTTAATTTCTGGAGTCGGTGCCATTGCCCTAGCCCTCGTTCTCTACCTGGCTTATGAAAGCTACTTCTACATAGAGACAGACAATGCCATGGTCCAAGCGCAGGCCACTTTGCTCTCCCCAAAAGTTTCTGGAATTATTGTGAAAGCGAATGTTGAAGAGAATCAGAAAGTGAAAGCTGGCAAAGTCCTGGTAGAGATCAAACCTGACGACTTTCAGGCGCAGCTCGAACAATTGAAGGCCGACCAAGGTTCTCTCGGGGCTCAGGTTCGCGGCGCCGAAATCAACTATAACCGAACGCTGGCTCTTTTTCGCAAGGGCGCTTCAACGCAAGAAAGACTAGATGCAACCGATATTCAGCTTAAATCGCAGCAGCAGAAGTTGAAGGCCGCCGAAGCACAAGTGGCCTTGGCAAGACTGAACCTCGAATACACAAAAGTAACCGCTCCTACTGACGGTACAGTAGGCCGCAAGTCATTTGAAGTAGGAATGCTTGCATCTGTTGGTCAACCGTTACTCGGATTTGTGGAAGGATCGAAGCGCTGGGTAGTCGCAAATCTTAAGGAAACGGACATGAACCTAGTGACTGAAGGCAAGAAAGCCTATATCGAGGTGGACGCTCTCCCAGGTCGCGCATTCGAAGGAGAAGTAGAAAGCATCAGCCCCACGACGGGTGCCACCTTCAGCATCATTCCGCCAGACAATGCTACCGGCAATTTCACAAAAGTGGTTCAAAGGGTCCCTGTTCGGATCAAGCTTTTGAATCTCAGTGAGCATGATGTGGATCGATTACAATCGGGGCTTTCGGCAGAAGTGAAGATTAGAGTCCGCTGAGTTAATGGGAGACCCCCAATGAACATACGAATTGTACTGATAGTCCTCACCGCGGCGATCGCTTCTTTGCTCGAAATTATCGATACCTCTATCGTAAACGTTTCCATTCCAACAATGATGGGAAACCTAGGCGCAACACTCGATGAAATTAGCTGGGTAACTACTGGCTATATGATCGCTAACTCGATTGTCCTTCCGATTGCAGCTTGGCTCGGATCACGCTTAGGTCGAAGGCGCTATTTCACAAGTGCAATTTTGATGTTTACTGCAGCGTCCTTTGCGTGTGGCATGGCACCTAACCTCACTTGTCTAGTTGTCTTTCGAATTATTCAAGGTCTTGCAGGAGGCGCCCTGTTGCCCACTTCACAAACTTTGATTCAAGAATCATTTCCTGCCGAAAAGCGTGGACTTGCGATGGCTATTTTCGGATTGAGTGTAATGGTCGGGCCAGCGCTTGGCCCTACTTTGGGTGGATATTTAACCGATAACTATGGCTGGCGATCGATTTTTAATGTCAATGTCCCGATCGGAATTCTTGCCGCTACACTGGCCTGGGAAAATGTTGAAGATGTATCTTGGGAAAAAAACCAAGAGAAAGGTGTGGATTGGTGGGGCTTGCTCTTACTCTGTATCGGAGTAGGAAGTCTTCAGTACGTTCTTGAACGAGGCCAAACGGATGGTTGGTGGGATTCCTTCGGAATCCGTGCTTGCACAGTGGCTGCAATAGCTGGAATTGCCACTTTTATCTATTGGGAACTTAAAGTTTCCAATCCAATCATGAACCTAAGACTTTTCAAGCGAAACGTTCTAAGATCTGGCACCGCATTAATGCTCTCGCTGGGTATCATGCTTTATGCCTTGACGTTTGCAGTCCCAATCTTTGCATCCAGAGTACTGCCGAATATGACAGCCACACAAACCGGGTTGTTATTTATGCCTGGATCTCTCGTCACTGCTCTCTTTATGCTTCCAGTGGGAATGCTAGCGTCGAAAGTGAATCTAAAATTCTTGGTTCTCATCGGTATTGTCATAGGCGAAGCATCAGTACTTGTAATGACTCGTTTTACTATGGACACCGGTCCAACTCAGATTTTGATTCCTCTGATTATTCGAGGAGTGGCATTAGCTTTTTTGTTCATCCCCATTAACCAGCTCGTCCTAGGAGAATTTGAAGGTGCTGAACTGGGCCAAGTCTCTGGGATGCAAAACTTCTTTCGGCAAATGGGTGGCAGCATCGGAATTGCTTCGTTGGACACACTCATCACCCGTTTCAGTGCTCAGAATCACAATGATCTTCTATATCATGTTAATGCACTAAATTCGTCCGCCTACCATGCTTATGAACGGGCCCTGACTCTACCCAGTGGTAAATTAATGAGCCAAGTGGGCCTTTGGAACTCGACTACCATTGCCGCAACCGGCCTCTCTACACAAATGAAACACCAGGTCTTTATAATGAGTTTCGAACAACTGTGTTGGGTGATCGCGGTCATCGTAGGTGCGGGACTTATTCCACTAGCGCTTATTAAGCCAACTAAACGTTCTGGCGGTCCCATACTCGACGCACATTGATTTACTGTGAGAAGCTTTAATTAGAAGCGGGTTTACCGAACGCCCATCCTACGGCAATTTCAATTCCAAGGTCCGTACGCTGCTGTTGAAAAATCGAACTGGCTTGATTCTGTTTCAAATAGGTAGCGCCGACTTTGAAAAAACTGGAAGTAAACTCATGACCTAGCCAAAGTTTACCACTGTAGCCTGAGCCCATATTAACGGTAAAAAGATCTGAGGTTGCTGGTAATAAGAGAAACCCTTTCAATTCTGCTGTCAAATCCAGCATGTCCCTTTTAAATATTGGTATTGTACTATTTAACTCTAATTTAGGAACAAAGAGCCTATCAATTTGTAGACCAGCTGAAGTGCTACTGCCATGTGAAAACATATCTTGTTGCATGGTAGCCATACTTCCAAATTCAAAATCCGAACCTGAAAAGACCTTCCACTTCAACCCCAATCCCATTTGACTATACGTTTGTGCCGAGTTCAAAATAGGTACGGATTCATTTGAAGGTAATAGCGATATCTCTTGGAGTCCTAAAGTCTCGATCGTTTTGAAGCGGTCACTCCAGACCTGTGTCGCGGAAAACCTAAAGCCATAGTTTAGGCCAGATATTAAGATGGACGATGTATTTCTGATGCTATCTACGGCGTCCAGTCGCGTAAAAGTAAAAACGGGCGCAATTTCTAAAATACTGAAGGCCTTATGCTGCTCTGCGGGAATTTGGTCGATCTTAGCATTTGCAACTTCGGGCGCAACTTGAGTCCCCGTTGTTTGTGCCTGCACAGTCTGTTCAGGGATAACCGAATTGGCAGGAGCCCTTTCCGGCTGGGGGGTCTGTATCGGAGTCTCAGCTTTTTTCACCGGTGCCGGCCATTTTTCTGCTACTGCACTCTTC
>JABDFB010000053.1 GCA_013286765.1 Deltaproteobacteria bacterium | reverse complement strand
CGCCGCTTGGAGGCACAGCATTTTTGATCGGATGGTTTACCTTCGCCATGTCGGCTTGGAGAGCTTAGCGTGACGCTTGACCAAACCCCCCTTCCTGTCGTTGCCGCTGTTTCTAGAATTGTCACTCGGGTTGTCGATCGCGTTGTTGGTGATCGTGTCGACTATCCTCTACTCGTCTGTATGGCGACCGTAGAAGCTTTGAAGTGTTTTGGAATTGAATCCCGAATTATGTATGGCGAAGCAGGTTGGATTGAAATTTTAGAGGATCAAGCCCCGGTATGGGCCGGATGTTGGGGTGAAAACTACCATTTTTGGGTAGCTACTCAGTTTGGCGAGGTAGTGGATTTAAATACCAGTGTCGCCTGGCAAAAAAGATCGCACACTTCACCGATGCTAAAAGCGCTGTACTCGGCACCCATGCTTTGGTCTCGCGAAGTTCCGAGTTTCTATCATTATGTTCCGGAAGGTGTCGCTGAAGTGGACCTTACCGATCAGCGCGATCAACGACACCATCGCTTGGTAATCGCCGAAGTTCAGGAAAAATGCCAATTGATTGCCTCGAACATCAGCAATAGCGAAAATGGGGATCAAAATCAGAATCAGAGCGATCTAGAATTTCCAAACGAACCCATTCTTTGTCCCGGCCGCCGAGTTCTCGACGACTCGAAGGGCACTTTTCGGTATTTCGAGCGCGCACTCGCCGTTGCTGGCGTTCCGCAGTATCCGGTAAATTAAAAGGTATCCGACAATTCTTTGGAATTCCTTCTTTATGCTAGCGGCAGCTCGATAGGCAGTGCGTCATCAGCCTGCTATTTTTCGCGCGTGACGCTAAATCAGGGCAACATTATTCCAACGGCGGCGAAGTCAGAGCCTTGTTCGCCAAAATCTCTAACCGCACGCAACGAATTTCTTCGATTCTGATCTTCATTCACTCTTGCTTCAAAAGCTTTTGTCCGATCCTGACTCTTCCGAGTTTTTGTTTCAAAAGCTTGTATTTGTTTCTCGTTGGCAAGTAGAGCATTTTCAGGTGTGTCTGTAGTAGCAGTGTTTTTGCAGTTTTGACCTTTGACACAAGGACTTCCGGAGACTCCTAGCGCACTATTAATCTGACTAACTCTATCATTCCTAAGACTCTGTAGATTTTCTACCGCAACGTCTCTTATTGTCTTAACGATCTTATCAGGAGTTAGAGTGTCGCCTTTTAGCTTACTAGCAATTTTAGCTCCGCCAATTTCCCTCTCTCTTCTGCCTTCCATCGGATTTAGCGTATCTGTAAACCCCAGAGATTCGTAAGCCCCAAAAGATAATCCAACCAACATGGTCCCGGCATTTAATCTCTTCTCAAAAATCGGAACAAGATTCTTGGAATTCGAAAAAATTCCCCCGATCTCGGGAATAGGGGGCGATACTGTGCTGATTTCAACACCCCGCTTCCCGTTCTGGACTCCAATCACGCCACTACTGCCAAGATTTACTCCAACATATCGATAGCTATTATCAGATAAGAGAAATGCTTTACCCAAGGTCAGATTAATATTCTTTGCGCCTGGCATAGCCTTAATTTCTTTAACTATGCCGGGCAATGCCTTCGCAAGGACTGCTGGATCGGTAAACCTGCCTATCTTGTTTGCTGCCTCACTACACGCTTTTTGTGCAAAATCATAAATCGCTTTTTTGTGCTTTGTTGTGGCAGCGGCACTACCAGAAACGTTTCCATCACAAATCGCTACTATCGCTCCGTTGGCTTCTTTTTCTTTGAAGTAACCCCCGCCTTTATAGCCAGCCTGTGCAGCAACCATATTCAGATTTTCGGTGGATTGCGAAGGCATGGTTTCCGAGACCGGGTGGAACCGGAGCCTACCATCTGCAGCTTTTTCCTCTAAATAGTTTTTCGAATGGGTAGACCCGACCATTCCGTAAGGGAACTGATCCTTATCAAGGCCCTTTATTTTAGCACTACTTCCTAATTTTATTGGCGTAAATCTGCTTTCCTGATCTGCATCGTCCTTGCCAAACTTGTACTCATCGTACTTCAAAGTATTCGTTGCCCTACTTGTGGCAATCCGATTTGAAAGCTTGCTACCAGCATACCCAGGAAATGCAATCAACAAAGCCGGAAGAATAGTAGTCACTGCCATTTTTTTGAACATGAATGAAATGGTAACATAATAAAAATAGTGTCTATTAACTTTTTAGACTTACTTTTTTAGATGGCCCGCTAATAGCTAGCATCTCTCTTTAGGGCAGTGTGATTCCGATCGCCATAAAATCTGAACCTTGAGTTTGAAGACGCTCAAGGACCTCGCGCGTTTCTCTGAAGAACTTGGGATCAGGTCTCTGTTCTCTAATGCATTCTTCTAAACGTTTGACCCTTGCTTCATCTGCTTTAGTAGCTTTATAGACATTCAAACGCCTACAGTTCTGCGTAGCCTCCACGGTAATAGTTTTTATGGCATCAACAACAATATGGGGGCTTAGCTTCTGAGCGCCCAATCTCTGAGCAAGTTTTTCTCCATTGATTTCCCACTCCCGATTTTCTTTTTCTTTGTACCCCAGAAATTCGTAAGCTCCAAAAGACAGCCCCGTCAAAATGGTCCCAGCTGGTACGGTGACATCAAAGGTTTTCGATTGACCAGAGACTGGAGGAGAAATAGATTCTATTTTTACTGCACCCTTGTCTTGTCGAACTCCAATGACACCACTACTGCCAAGATTGACTCCTACATATCGATAGCGCCCGTCTTTTTGCCGAAACGCTTTACCCAAAGTCAGAGATATTTTCTCTGCACCAGGCACTGCTTTTTCGATTTCTTCAATAATATCGTTCAATGCACTACGTAGGGTGTCAGGATCAGTAAATTGATTGATCTTCTCCAAGGCTAGACTGCAAGCTTTCTGGGAAGAATCATGAACTGTTTTTCTGCCACCTTCTGTGCGTACTTCGTCAGAAAACCCACCGTCACAAACTGCTATGATCGCGCCATTGGTTTTAGTGAGAATCCCTCCACCCGAATACCCTGTTTGCGCTGCCGCCAAACTCAGCTTTTCGGCGTAGAGAGCTCCTTTCCCTCCGGGACGAATCATTTTATTTTGTTCCAGAGAATAGTTTCTAGAAAAGACGGATCCCGCAACACCATACGGCCGCTGATCTCTTCCAGGACCACGCATCATTGCTGACTTGTTCTCTAGATTGAGCGGTTTAAAGCGAACTTCCTGATCCGCTTCATTTGCTCCGAATTTGTACTCGTCGTAGTTGAGAGTGTTTGTTTCTGTACTGGTCGCAGCTTTAAAAGTCGGTTCGTCCTTTTTACCTTTCCCCCCGGAATATGCGGGAGACGAAATTAGTAAAAACGAAAGAACAACAGCCACTTCACTTTTCCGGAACATCGTTATTTCCCCTCCGGTCATCGGATACCGTTTTTTAAGGTAGCGTAATCCCTACCGCGGCAAAGTCGGAACCCTGCTCTTCTATGTCTCTGATCCTCTTTTCAACACCGTCCAGAGCCTCTTTCCAACTCTTCTCTTCAGTTTCATAATCCTGCCTCTTTACTCGATTAGTGACGCAATTCGGATCCCCAGTACAAGCGAGCTTCTTCAGTTCTTCCTCGGCGTTCGCAATTTCACCCTGCAAAGTACTTCGTTTTTCCCAGAGTTTCTGCAGTGCGGCGTTCTTTTCTTTTTCCTTTTCTACTGTGACTTTTTTTATGGAATCAACCACCACCTGGGGAGTCACCAGGCGCTCTGTTCGCAATGTTTTAGTAAGTTCGGACCCTGTAATCTCGAGCTGATGGTTCTCTTTACCAGCCTTTAAACCCAAGTTTTCGTAAGCTCCCCGGGTTACACCTACCAAGACCGTGCCCTCGGGTAGCTCCACCTTGGCTTTACTAGCCAAGCCCCCCCGAATTCCATCCATCTCTGAACTAGGTGGAGACACCGTCACGACTTTACGGTCTGATTTCGGCAATACTGCAATCACACCGCTTTGACCTAAATTGTAGCCAATATAGGTATAACCTCCATCTTTTTTTCTAAAAGCCTTGCCCAAGGTAAGAGTCGTATTCTCCTTTCCCTGTGCTGCCCTAAGACTCGTGGCAATACCGGGCAAGTCGACTTCCAATTTTTCAGGATCGGTGTACCGACTTATTTTATCCGCAGCTTCACGACAAAACTTCTGTGAGAAGGCAAAATTCGCTTTTCTGCGTTCCTCTTTTTGACGATCCTCCAAACCACTCAGATCGCCGGGAATTCCATCGCAGACGGCTACAACTGCCCCGTCGGGTTTGGCAAGCTTCTCCCCTCCTGAATAGCCCACTAGTGCCGCAGGCAAACTCACCTTCTCTTTGTACTCTAGTCTCTTCTTATCGCTTCCTGAATAGAAGAGAGCTCTTTTGCCATAGTTTCTCTGAACAATATTTTTTGTGTAAGTAGATCCGACCAAACCGTAAGGCATCTTCCCCGGCTCTAGGCCCAAGATATTCGTCCTATTTTTCATAGAAAGCGGCCTAAATCTAACTTCCTGACTATATTCTCGTTCGAAACTGTGTACGTCGTAATTCAGCGTATTGGATTGCTTATCGGTAATCGTCTGATCTCTGAGACCTCCGACTTTTTCGAATTGAGGTTCCGGTTTCTTCCGTGCTTTCATTCTCGATAAATAAGCTAAATTGCTACCAGAGTAGGCAGGAGCGGAAATTATGATCAGTACAATAGAAAAAATAGAAGAAGTTAAAATCACTCTCAGTGTTTCCAACATATTGAGAACTTTACCATAACAAAAATAGTTAATGCTTTTCTATTTCCTTAGTATTTATATCCAACTAAAGTCGCTCGTTAAGTGCCTACTATATTGCGGGTACCATTTTAGGGAAGTGTAATTCCGACTGCGACAAAATCGGAACCCTGTGACTCAGCCTTTTCTTGAATCTTAGCTTTTGCATCTCTTAGCTCATTAGTCTTAATCTCATTACGTCGTTCCAGAAATCCGCAGTCAGCTCCCCCTTTCTGGAATTCCTTTATCTTCTTGCCAGAAGCTTCAATTTCTTCAAGACACTGATTCTGCGCAGCTATGAGGGGATCCAACCCCAAAATATTCTGTTTTCTATCTTTCTGCGCTTTGTCTACTGTGGTGCCTCTAATAGCTTCGACGATCGTTGCAGGATTTGACTGCTGCCCTAACAATTTTCCAGTGAGCGTCGCTCCCTGACTACCTACGGATTGAAAGGGTTCCCAGGTTAGGCCAACTAATACCGTTCCTTTCTTTATGTCTTTCGCGTCAATAATGGACACGTTCTCTATATCTCGTATCCCGTTCCGCTTTGCTCCAGTTGAGGGCGTAGATACTTCGGAATACTCCCAAACAGGCTTTCCGTTTCGCTCACCTTTTTTGTCCCGCCTCTCGTTTTGGTCATTTCGTCGCACTCCGATCACACCGCTATCACCTACATTTATCCCGACATACCTGTAACCACTTTTGACAGGAAATGCCTTGCCAAGAGTAAGAGTTGAATTTTCCGATCCTGATTTCTTTTTTAGTTCCTTTACAATACCAGGCAATGCCTTGATCAACTTTTCAGGATCAGTATACTGATTGATTATCTGAGCTGCTTCGCTACAGAGCTGTTGTGAAAAAGCATAAATCTTTTTTTTATGCTCGAAACCAACGCGTCCTCCCGAATTGCTGGCTCCGTCGGGAATTCCATCACAAACTGCCACCACAGCAGATCCATCTACCTTGCTTTTATTTTTATTCCCTGAATAGCCCACTTGAGCCGCAGCCAAACTGAACTTTTGCTTGTAATTAAATATTTTTTGTTTGCTAACAGATTCATAATGGGATGCGCCATCCTCCTGCATTACATTTCTCACGTATGTGGATCCGGTCAGACCATAAGTCATCTTATCTTTTAGATTTCTATTTTTAATCTGACCTGTCGGGGTAATAGGCTTAAATCTGACCTCTGTTTTTCCTCCAAGGCTATGTTCATCATAGAGCAATGTATTGGAATCTTGTGTAGTGGTAACCTGATTCTTCAATTCTCTCTTCGCTTTTGTACCGGAGTATACAGGGGAAGATATCAGTATAAATAAAACAACGAGAGGAGCCGTCATTTTTTTTATCATTGCCAGAATTCTATCATGATCCTTTATTTCTTCCCTAGGTAAAAAAGAATGCGCAGAATAATGCTCAGAACTAAACTCAGCAACAAACAAGTAGCCAGCGGAAAATAGAATTTAAAATTTTCGCGCTCAATAGAAATATCGCCAGGGAGGCGCCCCAACGGGAGATATCTCCCCCCGAATTGCCAGATCAGTCCTGCCACAATTAGGAGAATTCCTATTATAATAAGTATTTTTGCCACTGGATGCAGCACTACGCGAGATAACCTCCATCTATAGTCAGGGCTTGACCAGTGATCATGGCAGCACCTTCCGACGTGGCAAGATAATAAACCAGGTCTGCGACTTCTCTGGGTTCGACTATACGGCCTAATGGCACACTGGTTTTGAGATCCTCTTCATCAATTCCGATTTCGTCCATTCTAGTCTTCGCCATATCGGTCCTGACCCAACCTGGACATACGGCATTGACTGTGATTTTTCGTTTTGCCAATCGATTTGCCAGCGCGCGAGTCAGCCCGAGAACACCATGTTTGGCGGCGCAATAAGCAATCGCATCTCCCACGCCTTTCAACGACAGAACGGACCCAAGATTGATGATTCGACCTGTATTGTTCGGCAAATGATGTAATGCATATTTGGACATGTAATAAGTGCCATTCAAATTTATTCCAATGACTTTGTTCCAAATCTCATTGTCGGCATTCGGCTTTAGCGAATTATCATCTGCAAAACCGGCATTATTTACTAGAACATCAATTCCCTGAAATCGCTTAACCACTTGTTCTACGCCAGATTTAACTTCTTCGGCCTTGCTTACATCACATTTAAAACGAAAATCCGCGAGGCTCTTTTCTAGCCGCTCCTCACTGGTTGCACAGGTTGCCACCAACCAGCCTTGGCTTTTAAATTTCTGTACTATAGCTTCGCCTATTCCCCGTGAACCACCTGTAATGAGAACGACCTTCTTCTTTTGATCTTGCTGCGACATACTTCATCCACTCCTCTTTCACTTCTTCTTATCGATTGATTTATTTAGCGATGCGGAATCCATCCGTTATCCCAAGCCAGCCAGCCTAAAAAAACTAGAAAAACAAAGAGCAAAACCGTTAATAACACGTAAACCAAATAAGGATGTTTCCAAATGGAACCATGGTGTTCCGGTTCCGGGGGTAGATCTTTATTACCATCAATCATTCCACTAACCATTAGCGATCTCTTTCGAAACAACGACGTTGTAGGTTGCGGATGCCATGGCAACTGGCTGCTTTGACCCATTTCTATAAACGAACGACTGAAGGACACAAAGGCGCCTTCCTCGGAAAACAATCTGAGCGGTAGCACGAAGCTGGTCACCCAGTTCGATTGGCAATAAATAATTCACTTTGAGTTCCACAGTCGAGCAAAAATCTTTTGGTCTAAGCGTCAGAAAAACAGCTGCTCCACAAACGTAATCCAGAAAAGCAGAAATTACGCCGCCGTGCACTCGTTTTGCCGGCGACAGATGGTCCTCTCTGATTTTGAGTCCCGCTTCGGCTATCAGATTTTTTCTATCGCCCTTGATCAATTGATACCCGAGCCATTCCCCAAACCGATCTGGATACGTAAAGTGCTTGAGTTTCATTTCGCTAATTTTGGGTGCCTTTTTTGACATATCTAATAATTCTTATCACGGCAGGACGTAAAACAGAAATCTTCGCACAGAGATTGCACGAAGCTGCGAGCTCTGAACTCCGAAATCACTCGGAACGCTGGAGGAACCGATTGCAAAAAAAAACAAAAGGAACTTTCTCTTTCTTGTTAGCGCTAAACACTGCGTTTTGCATTTCCGCGCCTACGCCACTTCATGCGACTACAATCGCCGAAAACCCACTGTTGTCTTATACCCATCTCTTGCCGATTCCGTTTACCTTGCCCCCAGGTCGTGTCATTATTGGAACGACGTCGGGCGTCGGAGTAACGGATTTTTTGGAAGCTAACACTAACTTGGTCGCCGATTTTTATCGAATTTATAATGTTCAGGCAAAATTCGCCCTTCTAAACTTTCCGGGAATTGCTAGTGCCGTCTATCTTGGTTACCAATACGTCAACCTCCACGACGTATCGAGCGCGAATCCTTCCATCGCCATCAGTTCTTTAATGCCTGGTGCAGTCGTAGGTGTCGAAGTGATTCCACAAATTGCTTTGTTTGTTGGAGGAAATCTCTTCTACCCCAATCGGAATATAACAAACGAAGGGATAGAGACCGCCGGGTACATTCAGGGCGCACAAATGGAATCAGATGTTTCCTGGGCATACAACCCACAAAAGGACCGTCCCGGAAACGTCTTGTCGGCTGGTGTGACTTATAATACGACGTTCAAACTTATCGGATTCGGTATCAGCCACCATTGGAGAGGCTTTAGGCTTGGCGTACACTATTATCCGAACGCAACGACGCTAAAAGTGCTGCCGATCATCTCCGGCGGCGCTAGTTTTGATCTATAATGTACTCGGCTGGAGGTCCCCTAAATGTTTCGGGCTCAGCACGCCCATCCATGGGCTGGTGCATTTCGTCCCCTCCGGGAATGCAACGCTTCGCCGAAACATTTAGGGGACCTCCAGCCGATATACTATACAATTGGCACAATCAAAGTTGCCTGCGGCAACTCATGTACGTATTTTTATTAGTGTGCAAGGGGCGGTTTCTCAGAGGAGTGGATATTTTGACTTGCTCCAGCTGTTGCCTGCGACACGTCAAAGTCTAAGATCGATTCGGCGATCTTGCCACCCGTTTGTTTCATGCACGAAAGTACAAAGCGGTGAGTACCAACGACATTAATCGGGAATCCTGAAAACCGAAACACCGCTTTCATTCGCTTTTGATCGCGCGGAATGCGCATCTCCCCGCTACCTACCATTTGCTGGCTGCCATCCGGTGTTAAGAGATGGATCATCATTTTTCCGTCGAATTCGGGCGACTCAGTTTTTTCGAGCGCCAGAGAAATTACAAGTGACGGAAGATGAACAGGGAGTTGTGGGACTTTGATGTCTTCAACTACATCAAAGACGGACAAGTTCCCAGTCTGTTGATCGACAGAAGCACCGATGGACAAGCTTGCAAAATGTATCCTCAAACTCATTTGTATACTTTGGTACCATGAGTTAACATTTTACTAAATGTTTTTTGACTATGACTTCGTTATTGTTGGTTCTGGCTTCGGCGGAAGCGTCTCTGCATTGCGGCTCGCCGAAAAAGGTTATTCAGTTTGTGTCATAGAAAAAGGAAAACGTTTCCAGGATTCCGATTTTCCTAAAACCAATTGGAACGTAAAGAGATTCCTCTGGCTGCCCGTTCTACGGTGCTTTGGCATTCAGAACATGAGCCTGTTCAAAGATGTATTGATATTGTCAGGTACGGGTGTAGGCGGCGGCAGCTTGGTGTATGCAAATACTTTGCTTCAGCCAAGTGATGAATTTTATCGAGCCCCAATTTGGAACGAAATTGCCGACTGGCGTACGGAACTAGAACCGCACTACGCGACAGCAAAGAAAATGCTCGGAGTAACGAGGAATCCGAAAAGAACTTCTGCCGACGACCTTCTGCTCGAATGCGCAAAGGACATGGGAAAAGGCGATACTTTTCGATTTACAGATGTAGGAATTTTTTTTGGCGAACCGGGAAAACTGGTGGATGACCCCTTTTTTAACGGTGAAGGCCCCAAACGCCAGGGATGTATTTATTGTGGCGGCTGTATGATCGGGTGTCGGCACAATGCCAAAAATACGCTGGTGAAAAACTATCTCTATTTGGCCGAGAAAAGGGGGGTCAAGGTCATCGCAGAGAGAAAAGTCTCTGATTTAAGACCGATCGGAGAGAATACAAAAGATCGTGGCTTTGAATTGGAGACAATCAGCTCGATGAATTGGTTTTTCAAAGACCGAAAAGTAATACGAGCGAAGAATGTTGTGTTGTCAGGCGGCGTGTTGGGGACCATGGAGTTGATGTTTAAGTGTAAAACCGTCACTCGAACTTTACCCAAAATCTCAGAGCGTCTCGGCCATGACGTGAGAACGAATAGTGAAGCCATCGTCGGAGTTACAGAACTCTGGCCAAATAAAAAACATGACTATAGTGAGGGCATCGCAATTACATCCATTTTTGATGCCGACAAAAATACCAGTATTGAGCCGGTGAGGTATCCGAAAGGCTCTGGCTTCATGCGCTTGCTCGCGGCCCCAATGGTTGATGGCGGAATTTTTTGGATGCGCCCGCTCAAAGTTCTAGCTCTGCTCTTGCTGAGGCCTCTTACGACTCTCAGACTGATCTTTAATCGGGAGTGGGCTCAGTCGAGTATTATTCTACTGGTAATGCAGAATTTGGATAATCGGATACGATTTCGGCTTGGGAGAAGTTTATTTACATTGTTTAGAAAGAGACTGGTAACTGATGTAGAAGAAGGCGCCACGAAAGCTCCCGATTTTATTCCGATTGCTAATGAAGTCGGCCGAGCATTTGCCAAGAAAGTGGGCGGCATCCCACAAAGCTCTGTAAACGAAGTGGTCTTAAATATTCCTATGACGGCTCATATCTTGGGCGGCTGCGGAGTTGGCGCTTCTCCCGAAACGGGCGTTATTGACAAAAATCACCAAGTCTTCGGCTATCCCGGGCTTTACGTTTGCGACGGATCCGTTATTCCCGCAAATCTGGGCGTTAATCCTAGTTTGACGATTACCGCGATGACCGAGAGAGCCATGAGTAAAATTCCGGCAAAATAGAAGTAAATTATTGCCCGATAGAACAGTCTGTTTGGGACCCATTATTCCAAGTGTAAACTGTCATAGGTGCACCGGCTTGCGAATAACTAGCTGTTTCAGTACACAACCGGTAATCTCGAGGCCACTGAGGCTGCGAATTTTTTGTTAAATTCACAGTATAAAAATCCAGCTTTCCTGCGTAGGGCCCAAAAGCTTCTTTTGCTTTCGTAACGGAATTTCTTCCTGGAGGCGCCAAGATAAGACCCGTTTGAACCCAAGCACCAGTACTCTCTTCAACGACGATAATACCAATGGAATCATTGGTGCCCAGCGCCGAAAAATTATTATTTACAAAAGTAACACTGCCTGCTGAAGGTCCTCCCGGAGGGGTTGGTGGGCTTGGGGGATTCGATCCACCAGAATTCGGGGTAATACCGAAAGCTTTGTCCACCGCGAGCAAAAGCGATGCAGAGTTGTCCACTGGTGTATCATGGCGTAACGCCCAGAACATTACACCGCCTAGTTTTTTGTTTATAGCGTATTGAGATTTAACGGTAACCGAACTTGGATCTTCGTAAGAGATAAATACTTTCTGACTGCTGTCGTAGGTGAAAACACCTGACATGTTTCCGTTCACAGAAACCGGTTGAGATTTATACCCACGATCGACAAGTGCCTGATACGTAATCATTCCGGTACAAACATTCCAAGCGCCTAATGTGAGACTACATTTTGCGTCGTCCAAATCACCCCTAAATGATTGATTAAATTTTTGACCCAGGCCAGAAGCATTGACGCCTCCTTCTCCTCGTCCATAAAACGGCATTCCCAAAATCACTTTTGAGCTCGGAACCCCAAGACCTAGAAGGGTGGTAATAGCATTGTCATCACTATACTGTGACGGAGCATCAAACAAAGGCGAGTGGAGATTCGTATAAGGATTTCCTGTTTCATATGCTCCGTGTATGTCGTAGCCCATGATTTGGATGTAGTTCACACTAGCGGAAAGCTTCTGCCAGTTTGCCTGCCCCAATCGAATATAGCCGTACTGATCTGCACCAGTAGTATAAGAAATGAGAACTTGCGGCATTGCTTGTCGCATTTTTGCTACAAGATTCATAAAAGATTGGACGTATACGTCAGGAATTCCGCCCACTGGTTCATAGTCTAGATCGATACCATCGATCCCGTAGGTATCCACAAGTGCTTTTAGAGAAGTCACAAAACGATTGATGCTGTCGGCATTATTAAATGCACTTTGAAAACTGCCATCGTGCCCTGCCCCACCGACTGAAACAAATCGATGTTTCACCGGAGCTCTCGCGAAAGCAGCAAAATTTCCGAAATTCGCACTATTCGGAAACCTGGGACAAGCCTTCGGAAACTGCGAACAAAATTTCTGGTCTTGAGTATTCTTGGGGCTCAAGTCACTCCATGCATCAAAAAACTGAATCGTTCCATCATCGGCCACTTCGACAAAGGCATAAGCTATCGCTGTCAATCCGGTCATTTGCGCTGACAGTTTGGAGTTAGATTGCCCAGCGGCATTATTCGGCATCGGATAGCCACCATATTGCGCCCAGTTTTCCCAATAACCCATTATAAAAGGGTCAGTTGAAGATGATACCGCGAAAGCTGTCAGTGTCGGCGTTACGGTAGTGATGAGAGCGGCGAAAGCCGTAGAAGCTACCGTAAATACAAAAACAACTCGTTGTAAGACTAGAAAAAGGAAAGATTTGATTCTAAAGGTCATGTATCCCCCAATAACCTGGCCAATAGCCTGGATAATAGTTGACCATTTATATATGATTTTAGTTAATACATCAAGTCATTTAGTCGGCGTCCGCATATCCCCTTATAATAGCCACAATATGGCTATTATAACCCATAAAAAAAGCCAAATTTTGGCTATAACACAGTGTTAAAATAACTAAAATTTGGCTATAATAAGAGGTATATGCGTAGGCACTTAGAAAAAGAGCTCATTATCTGGAAAAATAGACCCGACAAACTGCCTCTTATTCTTCGAGGCGCGAGGCAGGTTGGCAAGAGCTTCTTGGTCGAGGCCTTCGGAAAAAACCATTTTGAGTCTCTGGTTACGATAAACTTTGAGTTCGAGCCGGCTTTTAGGGAATGTTTTGCCACACTAGACCCGGCCAAAATCATTCCGGCCATCGAAATTTTGGCCAATAAGACGATACAAGCAGGAAAGACACTTCTGTTTTTGGACGAGATCCAGGAATGCCCACAAGCTCTCTTATCTCTTCGCTATTTCAAAGAGAAAATGCCGGAATTGCACGTCATCGCTGCAGGATCTCTTTTAGAATTCGTTATTCATGAAGAAGAATTCTCATTCCCAGTAGGAAGGATCCAGTTCCTCTATTTGAAGCCTCTATCATTCCACGAATTTCTGACCGCGCTAGACGAAACAAAGAGCCTCGACTATCTTTCTCAAGTCGAGGCAAAGGATAAGATTGGCGATTCTATTCATCGGCACCTACTGAGTCTATTTAGACAATATATGTTGGTAGGTGGCATGCCCGCAGCAGTAAAGGCTTATTTGGAGCAAAGAAGTTTTCTAACTGCACAACGTACTCATCAAGTATTATTACAGACCTATCAAAGCGATTTTGGAAAATACGCCACAAAAGCTCAATTTAAGTATCTACAAAAATTTTTTGAAAAAGCACCGGCTGTCGTCGCCCAACATTTTAAATATGTAGAAATTGACTCAGAAGCGCGCTCTCGAGATCTCAAGACAGCTCTGCAGCAACTCGTTTGGGCAGGGCTTTTGTATTACGTTCACGAAACCAATGCTTCGGGTATCCCGCTCCAGGCACAAATCGATGATCGAAAATTCAAAATCTTATTGCTAGATATCGGACTCTTACAAACTGCAGGACGAGTCGATATTCAAAGCGTTTGGGAACAGGACATCCTCCAAATTCGGGCCGGATCACTGGCCGAACAAATTGTCGGACAGGAATTGATGGCCTATCAAGACTGCTATGAAATACCTCATTTGTACTTCTGGAAACGAGAGCAAAAAACCAGCCAAGCTGAAGTAGACTATCTATTTCAAATTCGAGATAGAAGTATACCAATTGAAGTAAAGGCAGGAGCACTAGGGAGATTGAAATCCCTCCAACTCTTCATGGAAGAAAAGAAATCCACGATAGGAATTAAGATATCCTCTGCCCCTTTGTCTTTAGACGGTAAGCTCCTGTCCGTGCCCTTATACCTAATAGGGGAAATTCCGAGACTATTAGACCCGATATTAAACAAACGGCCGCACTAAATTTAATGAATTTAAAGTTAACTATCCAAATTGATATTCCGTTTTATTTATTTCAATAATAGATTCCATGTTACAAATCTCGTCATATGAAAAAATCGGTATTTGTTGTTGGCGTATTTTGTATCGTTACCCTAACCGCCTCCAATGTGTTTGCAGGTGGGATGGTTTCAAAACTTTCAAAGTATTGCAAAGGGAACAAATGTAAACAAGAGGGTCCATCAGAAACCGAAATGACATCTATTTCAACGACAGATCACGACGAAGAGTCGGGTCCACTCCTACCTACTACGAGACAACGTAGAGGCGTGACCGCCAGTGAATCGAAGACTGATTGCAATAGCGACGGACACACCATCATTAACCTGCGAGCTGCAGGGCAAAATATGCTCGTACCTGAATTCAAGAATGCAGAACTTAAGAAATTGGAAAAAGACATGATTGACTTGGATCAGAAGATTTCGACGTACGAGAGAGAACGCCTCGATTACGACGCTAACGTTAGAACAACAAAAGGCTTGCAATCAGCAGAATCCACCAAAGAAAATGGGAATCCAAAAAAATACAACTCCGATCTCGATTTATACCAGCGCCAGTACGATGACGCGAATAAGTCACTCG
>JABDFB010000052.1 GCA_013286765.1 Deltaproteobacteria bacterium | reverse complement strand
GCTGGGAGAACGCGCAAGGTCTTCAAGTTCTTCAGAGTTGACGAAACAAACACCGTCAAGACAAAGGTCGATCAGGTTATCCATCCCCGCTAGGTATTTCAGGCTACCTCTCCGGAGGGTCCCACCTTTGAGATTTAAAACACGCAAAAAATCGCCATGCAGCCTGAAAATTTCCCAGAGTCTAAAATAATTCACATTTTCATAGGAAGTCGCTTGAACTTTCCTAGAGGCAGTTGAAAGCGTCTTCGAAACTTGTCTACAAGCGTTTTGATCAAGGCCAGACAAATGATCCAATATCACTCGTAACAGATCGGGACTTACCGCACTCAATAAGTCAGGTTCAGTTACACCTTGGTCTGTCCTCTTCGATCCCTTGCTACGAGCTTTTTTACCTTTTGATACAACTTTTACTGGCACATCATCGGGAATTTTTCTTTTCGATTGTTTTTTGGAGGGGGGTCCCTTCGACTCATCTAAATCGGGTCTGTATTTATTGCTTTCGCGGCAGATATTGGATCCACAATCTATTTGTTTACCAGCACGAGTGGTAATACAAGCAAAGCTGGAATGATTCCAAAAAAGTGCCGTCAAAACCGTAGCTACCGCGAAAGTGGCGGGAAGGGATCGGATTAGAAATATTTTATACATACGATTGGTTTCATATCATCAATTCGTCGTGTAGGTAAAGCAGTCTTCGCATCGCTCGAAAGGACGTCAGCTTCAGGAATTTAAGGCATTTATTCTAAACCATATCAATTAACTACAGCTAATATTTCATTTGTTCTATGTAAAAACACATGTTACAACAAGGCCTTACGAACGGATGTAAGTATGAAAATAATTATAAAATGGTCTTGTTTACTATCAGCGGTAGTTTTCGTCAGTTTACCCGCCTCTTTTGGAAGTGACAATAAAACCGAAATTCCAACTAAAACGCTGCCTCAATCTGCTTTAGACGCTTATATCTTAAATACGCGAAAGACCTTTCGAGCCTATAATCTCCGAAGTGATTCGCCACTAAGTCTCTGTACACCCCAGGAATATATTGAAATCTTGATAAAATGGACCGGCCTTGATCTTGGTCTTCATGTGTCGGCAAAGCTTGTAGAAGCCTTCGAAGAAGACCTCCGGGCTGAATTTCTAGTTCATCTATTAAGTGAGAGATTTACAATAAAGGAATTTAATCAAATAACCGCGCTATTGTACGCTAGACAAGAACGAAAAGAGCCCATACATCAGCTGGACCTCATTTCCAACGTAGGTCTAATCCGTGCAATTCTGGCAAAAATCGGATTTGGGCCTATCGACCTAGCCCAAGGACTTGCGTTAAAAGCACTCTCAGATAAGACTATCAAATTACAAAATAAAAACACCCGATTTAAAAATGTACTATATAAAGACGACCGATTGTTTGAACAAATTATGGAAAGCGATGGTCTCCTCGAGCCAGGAAAGTCAAGACAAGTAAAAATAGGCAAGCTATTAGGTATACTTCGCGGCCTTATTGTATTGTTTGATGAGTATGAAACTTTTGATTTAAGTAAACACTTTGCCAACTGGACACGTCTAGCGAGTCCGCGTCTAGCAGAGTTTTCCGCCGGTGATTTAGCTGAAATGAGTGTTGCGTTAGATCGTTTTCATAGTACTTCTGTAAAAAGGAATGCCGAAACCGCGTTCCATTCAAATGTGGAATTGACGGGATTCTACGTTTCCAGCGCCATGATCTCAAAATTTATGGAACGTGTTCGAGACAAAATCGCGCAGAACAATGGCAAGCAGATGCAGGAACTCACGAATCAGGAATACTTCGACTGGTTGAACACCTATGATATCGACGAGGACTTTGAAAAAGAACTAGACTGGAGCCCTGCATTTAAAAGTGCAGCTCTTAGTTACTTTGAAAAGATGGCGAAGATTGATGTCACGAAACGTGACTTTAAACATGAAATCGTTATTGGCGCTTTTGAGATTTTGCATCAGATGGAGGCACTTACGAGTTGGCAAGAGCACGATATAACGGCATGGCAGGATCGCCTCAGGGAACATTATCTTCTAGTAGATCCAAAAGATGAAACCGCTGTCAGCCGTCTGAATTGGGCTCTTCGACAAAGTCTCGTATTACCAAGAGATCGGAAAGTCCGGACATTCGATGACTGGTTTAACGGATTATTTGAAGACGAAAGTGAAGATCAAGACGAACCGGAAGAAGAAAACCAATCTGAAGGCTCGGAAACAATGGGAAGCGAAACGAAAGATGAAGAAAAGACTGTTCAAGTCAGGAAGAAACTTCCATCAAGGTTCCTCCGACGAGGCCGAATGAGGTCCCTCTGGCCCACTAGATTAGCACCTCGCCAGACCAAACGAGAGTCCAAGCTTGCAGACCAAGTAAAGAGGCTGACACTTGAAAAAGAAAGAACAGAAGAAGCTCTGAAGGCCGCAAAGACCCAAGTGGAGACCAAAGCAAGGCAAATAGTTCAATTGAGTTTTGGGAAAAGTAAAACTGATAAGAACCTGCAAGCTGCACAGGATGAGACAGCGAAAATAAGAACTGTAAAAGAAGCTACAGAGAAAAATTTGCGAACTGCAAGGGCGAATCTAGCCGAGTTGAGGCTAGCGCAAAACAAGGCAAAAGAAGATTTGGAAACAGCAAGAATCGAATTAGAAGCCAAGTCGAGAAAGATCGCCCAAATGAGTTTTGCGAATAGTGAAACAGAGAGAAATCTAGCAGCCGCCAGAGCCGAAATAGAAACGCAGGCAAGTGCAGCAATCCAAATGAAAATTGCGAAAGCAAAAGTAGAGGAAGAACTGAAAACTGCTCAGGCTGAAGCTGCAAAAATGAAAGGGATGCAGGAAGACTTGCAGACCGCACGAACTAGATTGGCCGGGCTAGAAGCTCAATTGAAGGTTCAAGAAAATAAAAATGCACTTGAAAAAGAACAATTCGAAAAAGAATCTCAAGCTGCGATAGACCTATTACAAAACAAACTAGAACAATTGACACTTGCAAATAGCCAAATCGAGATTCAACTGGGAACGTCCCGGAATGAAACAGCGCAAATGAACGACCGTCTAAATCGACTAGCTCTTCTAAAAACTCAAGTAGAAGAGGAATTGAAAACGGCGAAACAGATCCTAACCGCTATGGGTAAACCTCTGTCTGAAACTGACCCTGAACCTACCCTTGGGGATCAAGTGGCAGCTCAAAGAAAGTTGGGCTACAATTCCGCGAATAACAGAGATGCAATTGCAAGCGCAATTACGGCAGCAGTGCACCCGACTCATGGCTTAGATCTTCGGACCATTTCGCACCAACAACCTATCCAAGAATCCAAAGGTCCTACTCATATCGGGGTAAGTCAGACCCAGGCTACTTTAAACACACCTATGCTCCTATCGGATAGCCCGTGTACGGAAGTAGAAGTAAGACCCATGCAAATGCCGCAGTTACCACCGCAATTCCTTCATCCAGTTCCCACAGGTATGCGGTTCGTAGTCCCTGCTAGATACGCCCCTCACCCATTTTTACCCATGAAGCACTAGAGCGTTTTACCAGGAGTTCCGCCCAATCGATACAGAATCGTCTGCAACATAGTCGCATTGCGGTATTATAATTGGAAATTTCATTTCAATTAAAGTTTGTAACTATATAATTAAAACATGACCACATCTATACGCATATCTCGATTTCTGACCACTTCCGGTTTACTAATTACAGTTTATCTCTTCTCTCATGCCTCACCTTCGGTAGAAGCGAACGACCTATTCTCTTTTAGCAAAAGAGGCAAGCCTCCAAGCGCCGACTGTCAAACTCCTTCCGACGGGAAGCCACTTCCGGATGGAGTCCAAAACCCGATTCTAGATTATTTGAAAGCCGATGCGAATGGCCCCGCTTCGAAGGAAGAATTTAAACTTGATCGCGACTATAAGGGACCTAAAGATATTAAATCACTCAAAGCTGCTTTTCAGTCCGCAGACGAATCGGCAGGAGAAGGTAGCCTAAAAGGCCTAAAAATCATGGATCTTTCCGACCTCGGCAAAACGATGTGGTCCCGCAAATCGTCATTCAATAAAGAATTTGTTGAACTCCTCGAGCTATTGGGCACATCGGAACATTTCAAGAATTTAGAAACCCTCCGCCTTCCTAATATTAAGCTCACTCCAGAAATGCTTAGCGCAATTCAAAGTATGAAGAGACGTGGGCTTCGCGTGCTCGCTCTGAGGAATAACAAGAATCTTTCGCCCAAATCACTTGGAGAAATCGGTAAACTAGGACTCGAGCTTGACCTTCAAGGTGTCAAAATGGACAAATCCTTCGTAGAAGCAATGGCTAGGGTAGGTCCCAGTTTCAGCGCAAGATTAGATGAGGCTTTTCTAAATAAAAATTGCAATCACCCGTTAGTCATACAGCTGGCTCAACAAGATACTCCAATCGGAATCACAAACCCGTTTTTTAAAGACTGGAGGAAAAGATCCTATAGGAAAAGGCAAGGTGAGGTAAAGGATGGAACACGGGTAGCAGATCCTGAAATTTTAAGAGACCTCAAGAGTGAAGAGCAACTTGTAAGAAAGGATGCCTTAGGCTTTCTGAAATACTTCCTTGATAGCGACGTACCAGATATAAGAGACAGGGGCTTCGAAATGGCCCTTGAGGCAGTGAAATCTTGCGATACTATTTCATCCTGCAATGCAGCGCGGGATATCGTCTGGCATATTCTTTCTAAACAGGGTGACGGGGATCCCAAACACTTCGATATTTCTAAACTAGTAGAAGCTGTAGGAGGCGCCCAGGCAGGTATTTCATCAGAAATTCTCTATTCTATCTATTCTTCCAAGAATGCCTCTAACGAACTTAAAAAACAGGTCCTCGATAAAGTAGTAGCTCTAAAGAGCTACAGTCAGGAATTCCTAACTATATTCGTAAGTGAAGAATACTTTGACAAACACTCCACTGCAGCGCTGGAAGGAATCAAAGACTCGTTAGGATTCTATAACCTTTCTCCAAATACCTCTTTTGTGGTTGATGCCTTACTAAAGAAGGGAAAGGGGTTTCGAGAATTTTTCAACTACGCTAATCGTATTGGAGTAAAAATAGAGGCCCATGACAAAGATCTAACAACGCCTGGTGCAAGCGACAGACACTCACCTGATTACAAAGCAGCCACGTCTTTAGGAATAACCCAACCGTGGGTAAGCCTCTTTACTCTTATCATCAATAATATTGACAACCTTCGGGACCAAAAACTAAAGGACCATATTCTCGCTAAGGCTATCTCAAACGCCGAAATAGGTATTACCAGACCTCGGGGCAAATATGAATTTATGAATGAATTTCACGCAGGGGAAAGTATTATGACCCTATTAATTGAACGTAAATACGCGCCTGCGATCAAAGCTGCAAAAGAATGGTGTCAAGACGAATCAGTGCATCGAACCTATAGAAATTATAATTTTTGCAAGTTAGTCTTACCCGCACAGAAGTAAGCTGCAGTTAATTATTCCTTTCCACACGGCCTGATTAATAGTTTGGGTACCCGAAGGATTCCGTTAAGCCTAAATAGATTAAAATACCCCGGCCTTTTAGCCGGGGCATCCTTCGAAATTATCTATTTCAGCGATAGATCTTGTACTAGTGAACTTCCGATAAAAGAACCCCATCCAGTTGCATCATCATAACCAGTCACTGCTGGATAGTAGATATTCGTGCTGCCATCTTTAATATCGTGAAAGTCAGTATTATAGGAACTGCTCTTTCCGATTTGATAGAGACTAGGGTTCGGAAAACCTAAAGGTGAAAGGTTCTTACTAGCCCTCTGCTGATTCACGAGAGCCGAATAAGCTGCCCATAGCGGAGCGGAACAGCTCGTCCCTCCATAAATGGTCCAGGAACCGTCCGCATATATGGAATAGCCTGTATTAGGATCCGCATTGAGAGAAACATCTGGAACATTTCTCATCTTAGTAGATCCTTTAGAACTTGAACTAATCACGCCTTGCTGCCAAGTAGGTATCGTCCAAAACTTACTAATTCCACCGCCGCCTGCTCCTCCATTTGCCGTATTATTCTTGTTCCATGTTGTCTCACTTGCATAGGTCCCATTGGAATTTGTCTTCAAACGGGTTCCACCGACGCTCACCACGTAAGGCTGAGACCCAGGGTCATCAACGCTCAAGGTCTTTGAATCATCGTAGGCACCGTCATCTCCCGCTGCCGAGTAAAAGGCCTGTCCTTGAGCGGCCATCTGCCGAAAGATGTTGTTTTCCGTTTGAGCCGATGAAGATGACATCGTCGTTTCCGCACTTCCCCACGAACAGCTAATGGATTTTGCAATATTGTCGGTCGCCATCTTGTTGAGAATATTTATAAAACTTTTCCCGGTATTCTTTCCGATATAGACCAATATTTTTTGAGCTCCTGGAGCTACTGCTGCCATTAATTCAATATCCAGAGTCACTTCGTCATCGGTGGTACTACCTGTAGCGCCATCTATAAACACATTTTGTAGTGTGACTTTGGGCAATTTAAAGTAGTTCTCATACGCAGTGATGTCCGATGCTTTATAACCGGCGAGCTCCAACAAACCCAACGTCTGCCCCGAACCGGTTAAATTCGACGGAATAGAATATGCTGTTCGAATATCACTTGGCGCAAACCCTTTGTTTGGCCCGGTTCCGGTTGCTTCAATATCACCGTCCGCCCCAATAGCTCTGCGAACACTATGGTGATGAGCCCGTAGAGCATCGTCTAGCCCATACACACCTTGTATTGGAAGATTCTCTTCAATCTGAAGCTCGTAGGCTGGAGCATGAAATAAGAGGTTCTCTAAATTCTCTGAAGAATAGTACCAAAGCTGCGTATGAAAAACGCGATTGATCGTCTCGACTCTTCCCTTCACCTGAATGAGCAGCCTGTTTGGATCTACGGATTCAACTTCCATCCCGTTAGATTCCATAAATTTCTTAACGCTAGCAACTTGCTCTAAAGTTGGAGAAAATCGGTTCGCAAATTGATCTTGCGTAAGGAACTGATGGTATTTCGAACTGTTTGGATCGTAGAGGTCTTGCAGGAGTTCTTCTAATTCATCCTCTTCATTTAGTTTGAGAGCAATTGTAAGAGAAAGAACCTTATCGGTTTCAACTGTTTTTAATTTCCTTGCATCACGTACAGCAGGTGGAACAACCCCCATGATCTGCTGGAGCGGTAGTGAACCAGGTAGCAATGCTTGGTACTGACCCACATTTGTAAATCTCGAGGAAACTATATCAATTTGCTCGGCACGCGCACTTCCGAAGGTAATTAAGCTAGTTAGTAAAAGACCATAGAGGTAAATTCTCGGAATTGTTGAGGTCATAGTATTTTCCTTAGTCTAATAGAAATCTCAGTTATACAGTTATTACGTTCTGGAAAATTCTGTCTCAAATACTATGAATGGACAACAAAATTTAAATTTGCATAGGACTATTAAATTAACTTTTTTTATCGGCTAAGATAGGATCGGAATAAACGAGCGACTAATCTGTAACTAGAAGAATTGAGCTCTCCACTGATGCAAAAAAATAGAGCTTCACTGAACAAATCTGCAACTGAATATATATTTATTATTTAAAAAAATAAATGGATGTTCCCAATTTTTTTAGACCGTTCGAAAACTGATGCTGGCCTGTACTTTAGCAATGTCAAATGTAAGACATCGACCTGCCTCATAAGTAACGAGTGCCATTCCTGGAGCACCTAATTCACTTTTTGAGAGAAGAAATCGATAAATTTACGGACCTTAGGCTGTAGATATCGACCAGTTGGAAAATATACCCAGATTGGAATTTTAGGCCTACCAAACTTGCGTAGCACTTCGACTAATCTGTTGTTAGCGATTGGCTCTGCTACCATATATTCGTGAAGTTGTACGATGCCTAGTCCATTGAGCGCACACTCAATCATGGCTCTCCCATCGTTTAGCTTAAGAACGGGAACGACATTGATTTTAATGTCATTATTAAACTCAACAACGTTATCCGGTCTTCTCATTTTATGAGTAATATACCGATGATTAACCAGGTCCGATGGCTTCTGTGGAACTCCATATCGTTCCAAATATTCCTTAGAAGCGCAAAAAATGTATCTCTTTTCAGCTAATTTCTTCTGCATCCAATTTTCTGGTCCGGCCATCGAGACGCCAAAGATGAGATCAATCGCTTCTTGATTCGGGCTAGGCATTCTTTCACCCAATTCAATATCCAGTTCTATCTTGGGATACATCTCCATAAACTCTTTCAAATAAGGGATTACGAACTTTTCGCCAAAATAGCGCGCTACAAACGCTCGCAGATGGCCTCGCGGTTCGCTGTGTAGATTTGAAGCCACGTCTTCTGTCTCACGAACTTCTTCCATCAGGCGCTTACATTGATCATAGTACGTCTGCCCGGACTCAGTAAGAGTAAGTCGGCGCGTAGTCCTTTGGATAAGCCTAGTACCAAGCTCACTTTCCAAAATAGTGATTTGCTTGCTTACAGCAGGCACTGAAATCTTCAGTCTTTTAGCGGCAACCGAGAAACTATTGGATTCGACAACACAAATGAAGGCTAAAATTCGTTCTAACTTAAGCATTCTATTGTTAACTATAAGTTAAAAATAATTATAAATATAGATAATTGTTAACTATCTATCTTAAGTGTAAATTCCGATCACTATGAATACGATAAAACGAGTTCCTTCTATTTTTCTTATTATCTGTTTAGTGGGCTTTCCTCAAATTAGTGAGACAATCTACACACCGTCATTACCTGATTTAGCGAAATCACTAGGAATACAAGTAAGTCTAGCCGAGCTAACACTCAGTATTTACTTCATAGGTTTCGCTCTCGGAGTTTTCGCTTACGGCATTTTGGCTGATGCCATTGGCAGAAAAAAAGCACTCCTTTTAGGAATAGCTGTCTATATTCTAGGGAGTCTAGGCTGTGGCTTTTCGAGTTCGATTGGAATGCTTCTATTTTTTAGGTTCGTTCAGGCATTTGGCGCGAGCGCAGGTTCCGTTGTTACCCAAACGATATTACGAGATCTTTATACTGGAAAGGAACGCAGTAAAATATTTGCAGTCGTTTCGGGTGCCCTTGGTTTTTCGCCTGCTATCGGACCGCTTTTAGGAGGAGCAATCGATGAACTATTACATTGGAGATGGAACTTTTACGCTCTAGTCGTAATGGGAGTCATGCTCTTAGGTGTCTGCACGTTGAGACTCGTCGAAACAAAACTACCATCGCAAAATCAATCCAAGAAAAGCTGTAAGGACATTGTGAAACTCATGAAATGCATGCTTAGCGATCCAAGAGTCCTTTGCTATGCAATGATTATTGCGATTTGTAACGGTATAATGTTTAGCTACTACGCAGAAGCACCTTTTATATTCATCGAAGTCATCAAGCTCTCTCCTGGGCAATACGGTATTCTAGGACTTGTAGTTGCACTATCGTTCTTTATTGCTTCTTACTTGTCGATTAAGTGCAATACGTATTTTCAGTCGGAGAGAACCATCACATTTGGAGGAGGCGTGTCTTGTTTAGGTGCCGGCCTTCTTGCGATTATTTGTTCACTAGCCAGGATTTCTCCAGACCAGAGCATTACGGTTTGGATAGCCATGCTTCTATCGATAGCCTGTATTTTTATTGGTATCGCAATAATGATTCCAAATTGTCTGAGTAATGCTCTCGTTGGGTATGAACAGTACTCTGGGACAGCAGCATCTCTTTTGGGTTTATTTTATTACTGTTTCATTGCGATTTTTACAGCGCTGATGAGTTACCTACATGATGGCACGGTTTTAGCTATGCCTCTCTACTTCTTCGTACTATCGGCTTCCACAGTTGTTCTTGGGACCCTTCTGCAGAACGTATTCGTGATGCCAGAGTTAGCGCAGATAGGACATTCGAACAAATAAATATATACAGTTAATAAATTAGCAGAAAACAATGTTCCACGCGCACTACAATACATTACTGTAATTTATCTAAAACCACTGACTGTTTTCAACACTAACTTGAAATGAAGGTGGAACTACCTCACCGACGTCCTCGAAAACCAACCCGACATTCAGCTAAATGGCTTTATTATATCTGTTTTGAAACTCTTCTTCGTGATTCCTTGCATTTTGTACTTTAGGCAGTTCGAAGAAAAATGTGGTTCCTTCTCCCACCACACTGGCTACTCCGATGGTCCCCCCGTGAGCTTCAACAATCCCTCTAGCAATAGAAAGCCCTAGCCCAGTCCCTAAATGTGCAGTTTTGCCGGCCTGCCAAAAGCGATCAAAGACGTTCTGAATTTGATCAGTTGGAATACCTGGTCCGGTGTCTCTTACTTCGAAACGAATTCTGTTGCCAGACGCTGTCACCTGGATCAAGACTGAGCCCTGCTCGGTAAACTTAACGGCATTTCCGACTAAATTGCAAAGCGCCTGAACAACCCGATCTGCATCACAAACAACTTCTTTCGAACAATTCGGTGAGATTCGGTACCCTAATTCGATTGATTTTAGTTTGGGTCTTAGTTCGAAAGAAGCAAGCGTGTCCGTAATTAATTTTGTTACCAACACTTTTGAACAATTCAAAGTAACGCGCCCTGTAGACAAAACTATCTCGTCCAACAAGTCGGTGACCAACCGGTTCATCCGACGGCTGCAGGTTTCGATATTGCCTATCAATGTTGGAAATTTAGAATTTTGCTTCTCTTCTTCCAAAATGATCTTTAGCATTTCTACACTTGATAAGATAGAAGTGAGAGGATTCTTTAATTCATGTGAAATAATCGACATCAGCATGTTCCTGTCATTTACTGCGTCTGTGGCTATTAACTTTGATTGTGTAGTTTGATAACACGCAAATCTCATCGCGGAAACAAATGTCACGAGAAGTCCCGAAATGGCAAACATTGTGAGAAAGTGTGATAGGGCTCTGGGCGAGTTTAACACAGCACCTGTTGGAGGAATAAAATAGTAGTCTGCCAGCAGGGTAAGAATACTGGTAAAAACTAAGCTCTGGAAGGGTTCCCCACTATAAAGGGTAATAAGTATCGTTGCGATAAGAGTAACGGATCCGAAATAGTATCCGACGGTAGAGTATAGAACAGAAATTATTGAAAAACTTACGAAACATATGCAAGCTGAAACAAGTGCAGTCCTTAAGCGTGAGCGCCTAACGCACAAAAAATGCTCCCAGCGTACGACATACTTTTCTTCAGAGATCGGGCGGTACTTCCCAACGCTGTTCATTATTCCTCCGTAAATTTTGCCATTGCATATTTGGGGCCTGTACAACCTGTCAGGCGGCCTTAGCTAATCATGCTACTTCACGTTGAATCCGAAGAGAGTTAAGGAGTAATAAAATAAATATTATTTTTGAAGTCTTTAGATGTAACTTTGGAATGAAAGTCGAGCTAATCAATGTTCTCCATCGGCTTCACTCATCTTTTTCAAAACAATAGCAATGGTTTCTGCATCGACGTCCGCCCGCTTCATCAGCGATTTAGCTCGATCGAAATCGTCCGAATCAATTGCTTCAAAAAAGTCATCAACCCTCCCGATCTGAGCGAGTTTTTCAAGAACGAGCGTACCTTCAAAGTCACTCTCTTCCATTTTCTACCTCTTTTTAAAATATTCCGCTAAAGATTTTTATTCCACAGACCCACTCGGTTATGAGAATTCGGCAGAATCTTGAACTTTGAGGGATCCGTCTCTCAATATAGTAATGGATGGAACTGAATAAAACTCACAAAAAATAATTTTTCCATCCGTCACAAAAATACTTACAATCATTCCGCTTATAGTTTTTGTAATTATAGGTGGGATTATAGAAAGACTACTGTAAAAGAGGAAGCTCGCAAATAAACGTTGCGCCCTTTCCAGGTTCGCTCTGCACTCTTAGGTCGCCACCATGGGCTCTTGCAATGCTTCGGGCAATAAAAAGCCCCAAACCCAAGCCACTAGACTTTCTACCCTCGACTTGTTCGAATCGTTCGAAGATCCGGCTTTGATCTCCGAGGGCAATTCCAGGACCCTGGTCCTCTACCTCGATAACACCGTAGGAATTTCGTTCTTGAACGCGGATATGGATGGGTCTGCTACATGCATATTTGAATGCATTGGTTAATAAATTTGTAATAATTTGCCCGATTCGAAAACGATCCCATTTTCCCTTCACTGGGGGACCCGGGACAAAATGAATTTCCGCACCAGTGGCAGCAATAAATGCATCCAGCTCAAGGATAATGGATTGAACCAGTTCCCGAAGTTCACACTCCTCGCGTTCAATCTTTACTTTGCCGGATTCTAGAGCCACGGAATCGATCATTTCCAAAACAATTTTGCTTATTCGAGTCAGTTGCTCTTTCATTCCATCCATTACTCGGAGCCCCTTCGTACCTTGAAGAAAATCCAAATTGTTTCGTTGGAGATGAAGCATATCGATTTGCATTCTGAGAGAGGTCAGAGGGGTTCGAAGTTCGTGGGAAGCGGTAGAGAGAAACCGATCACGAAGCAGGACCGCATGCACCGATCGCTCGTAAAGGCTGGCAGCGTCGATAGCGACAGTAATACGTCTGATATACTCCAGGGCAACCCTTTGACAATCCATGGTTGCTTCCCTAGCGCGATCTCGACTGGCAATGAGGACCATACCTTTGTTGCTTGGAGCTAAACCTTCAATGGGGATACAGGTAAACGTTTCCCATCCGAGAGTGCGCAGGAGGACTCGATCGGCTATACTAGAGGCGCCCAACGGATTTTTGTTAGGTTGAATTCCATGACAAAGATGTTGCCAAGAGAGAATTTGAGCAAGAGCCCCTTGAGAGGTAGGATCGCGATGGTATCCCAATACTTCATATTCATTAGATTCTTCTTCTTCGATAGCTGCGATTGCCCAGTCACCCAAGAACGGGATAGGCAAACGAACCGCAAGCTCGAGTCGTTTTCGACGATCCAAAGGGGACGAGTAAATTCGGTAGGAAGTTTCTGATAAAAAAAGAGAAATCGTTCGTTCCAATTCAATTTCTTCTTTTGATTGAGCGAGTTTCCTTTCAAATTCATGTTCTTCCGTGAGATCTACAAACGTATCCACAATCCATCGCAATTTTCCTTCTTCATCGACGACCGGAGCATTTGACCAGCGGAGAATACGATTCTGTCCGTTCTGTGTGATCCATTCGGTTTCCATTTCAGTTTGAAGTCCTGTCGTTTTCAAGTCCTCGAAAGCTTGCTTGAGAATTTCAGCATCGTTTTTCCCAATCAAAAAATCCCATGGGCGCTTTCCTAAGACTTCGGAAGCACGAAAACCGCTGTAGGTCTCCGCGGTTCGATTAAAGTGAGTAATTCGACCATCTAGATCAAGAATAATGACAGCAGTTCTAAGTTGCTCAATAATATTTATTGATCTAGCCGTGAGTTCTAAAGGCCTATTGGTTTTTCGATTGGGTTGATTCATACAACCCTCTGTTGTTTGCTACTTTGATCAGCAATCGCTCGACGCGCGAGACTATCGAATGCTAGTTCAACGCCATCGCCTGATTTGGCACTGGTTAGTACAATAAATAATCCAGATTGCTTCAATTCTTCAATTCGACTCTGGGTGATTTGCCAAGAATCGAAAAGATCTAATTTATTTATGGCAAGAGCAAAAGGAATTTCTCCCAAAGAAGTACGAAGCTGCCACTTTAGCTGAAGGGCTGCATCTAAAGTATCGCTTCGTGTTCCATCGGCAACCAGTAAACAGGCATGGGCACCTCTAATATAGCACCGTGCGGGCCCAGAAAGATCAGTGGAGCCTGCAAGATCCCAAATTTGAAGTAGCAATTCTTGACCATCGATAACCATTTCTTTTTTATCTATTTTAACTCCGATTGTAGATAAATACTTCTCGGAATAGATTCCCTTTATCCATCGCGCTATGATGCTTGTTTTTCCAACTTGGGGAAGACCGATGAGAATCAGCTTTTTACGTTCCATTTTTTCTTTCTCTTTCTTTTGGAAACCAGCTGACATCGAAAAGAGCGCGACGACCTATTTCGGCAGATGCATCGATTCCTTTGATTTTTAGTTTTCCATTTGGAATTCCCTTGGAAACCATCCGTCGCTTGACCACTCGGGCCCTTTCGCTTCCCAATTGCTTATTTCGCCATGCGGGGCCAGTAGCATCTGCACTTCCTCTAATAACGAGTTTCCAATCTCTTTGTGTAGCATTGGCCAGTTGACTCACTTTTTGAAGATTCTCGACGACTTGATCAATCTGGGTTAGGGCTCTTGGAGAAAGATGACTAGAACCCGTTAAAAATTCAACTAATGTTGAATCCATGTGACTCTTGATTGCTTCTAACTGAAGCGCTTCTTCATCCACTAAATTTGCCGAATCGAATGAAACCCATGGAGTCAGATCCGCAAGGTTCTCTTTTGTCTTCTGAACCCATTGATAGGGAGCATACCCTAAAATCCGAACTCCATTTTCGCCGGCTTCCACTTGAACGGAATTTGGGGCCTTCAAAAGTGCATGCACGCGTGCGGAGAGGACCGAGGGTTCCAACGAAATAAATGATTGCAAATCTAGCTTCACTTGCCGAGGGTCCAACCCAGCCTTCTTTAGAACAAGAGCAGGATCTACAGAAAACTCTCGAATATAGCCTTTCATTTCAGAGTATCCGTTGGCGAATCGAGGCGATGCGCACCGGTCGTCCTTTTTCTGAAGTTGCGCTTCTCCATTCGCTTACTCATCGATCATGAATCAGGGCTGTTGATCGATCGGGCTGGAATTTCGGAGGCTTCGATAGGTGAGCCGGAACTCGTCAGCGGAATGGTGACTGCTCTCGGCGACTTTATCCACGACTCTTTCCGAACCCCTTTTGCGCCTTCAAG
>JABDFB010000051.1 GCA_013286765.1 Deltaproteobacteria bacterium | reverse complement strand
ATCGTCGCGTGGACTCTCGGGATCATGCGTACTACTTCTATCATCTCTTTCAGCGCCAGTATGAATGGTTATATTCGTTAAACTCGAATTCGAATCTTCCGTTTCGGAAGCTCCAGAATTCGACAGTGCTTGGTCTTTAGGCCGAACAATCGGCCCGAGGATATAATCGACTACTAACGCTGCAAGATCAGTTGCTGGAATAAAAGGTTGGACTTCTCGAATACACCGCGGGCGAATATAATTACTAACATTTCTTGTGGTTTCGTCAAACCGTTTTAATTTCCACGCTGGAACGAACCCTATAGTCAAAACGGACTCGCCACTATGCCACCGCGAATCACCATATATCTCACATAAAGCAAGACGATTCAGTAAACGACTGTTCCACAATAGACTGGGGAATTCCATTACGATTGACGAAAGAGTTTCATGCTGAAAACCACAATTCGGTTCTTTATTTTCCCCTCCCAAAAAAACATCCATCAATAAATCTACCATAGGAACTCGTCCCACTCTGACTGCACTCTCTAAACTTCCTGTTGAAGCCTCTGCTAACGCCGCCTTCACATCAGCCTTTTCCTCAATAAGTAGACGCGCGAGTTTTGTTTGGCCAGCCTTAATAGCACCATACAATGGGCTTCCATTAGACTCTGATTTTGAATTTGAATTTACGTCTGCCTTAGATTTGATAAGAAAAGCAGCTATTGGCTCTATTGACGTCTGGTGTTTTTTTGAGGTCCCTCCATATTCTAAGCTTGGAAGGAGAAATGATTCCTTATAAGGATACAAAAGATATTCTAGTGGCGTTTTTCCATCCCAACGAAAATTGACATCCATATGATGTTCCCTAAGAATAGCTGCGGCCAGAAGGATATTATGATTTTCGAGAGCTTTCATAAATCTGAGGTGATAACAGTTCGAATACCTGCAAGGAGACTCATCCACACGGCAATCATCTCCGTATATTCCAAACCAAGACTCAGGGCGTTCAATGTCATTTCCATACCAATCAAGCTGCAGAAAGGTAGGTTTTTTCTTTAGTACTGCACCCTGTATATTAAGCGCTTGGGCAAAATAATTCCCCCCGTCGCGCTGATCCCGCTCAAGAGCCTCATCAAAAGCCGAAAAGGCCGACGGGACCCGGCTTGGGTCTGCCTTAGCATTTAGCAAGAGGTGGACAACATTCAATTCGTTCAGCCTAATAGCGCTAAGTAACGGTGAATCCAAACTCCAGGCTTTGTTAGCAGGATTGACATCGGCCTTAGCAGAAATTAACTTCTCCACAGTATCCGAATCTCCAAAAGCTGCCGCCCAATGGAGGGCGGTAGTATTGTCGTTTCCTTCGTCTGATCCACGGCTGAGGCCAAAGTTCCGCTCATAGCGTTTAACCTTGTAGAGACCTGTCGCATTAACATCTGCTTTATGTTCTAAGAGAAGTTGCACTATCTCTGCAGCGCCGTTTATTGCCGAGGCCAAACTCAAAACTGGTACACGCAACTTTGCGCGTTCGTAATAGTTAAAGCTGTCGCTTGAACCTCCGGAATAATATCCTCGGCTTTCATTTGGGTTCCAATTATGTACCGTCAAGACTTCTCTTACTAAGTCTTTATCGAGATTCACGACCGCCTGAAGTAAGAGACTTGGGGCCAGCTTGGCCTCATCACGGCTTACAAGAAGTTCTTCCTTATTTTCGATTTTAGAATTCTGCTCCGCACCTTGCGTTCTAGAAACTCCTTCGTTTCCCATTCTCGATGGAAGCCCGCCAGTACTCCCTTCAATCCTAATCTCGATTCTCGAATCTCGCTCAGGGCGTTTCCGCTCTCCAGAAATTAACGGCTGGCGCACTACCCCTTTTTCTTCATCCGGTTCTTCGGGGTTGCTTACATCATTCTGGCGGCCAGGTCGATTTTTGCGACAATCCAGACACTCTTTTGCGCGATCCCAGTATTTACTGGCTTTTGATTGTTTCCAATATTGATTGACTCCCGCAACGGCGCGCTTCACCCGATAGGGTAACGGAAGTTTGTCTGAGGCAGACACAGAAATTACGGGGATTTGGACGAGAAGTGTAAGCAACAATAAATAACGTAAGGAATAAGAAAACGCTTTATGTAAACAAAACATCGCGAATCTATACCATTACCTGCGAAAATTTAGGATTATTATTTAATGAATATGAATTTATTTGATTTAGAAATAACTCTATTGCAACCAATTGACTTGAGCTAATCAATAGTCAGCTTTTCCCGCCGGCAACCTAATTAAAAATTGATTGATCTAATGGCTGCGCTAACCACTCTGAAGCAGGTACGATTTGAATTCCCTGCCGCACAGTTCGATTCTTGAGCAGACCAACCACCTGAATCCTCATCGAAACATCAAGCCTATCTCCAAAGTAATTCAATGCTGAATGGGGTTCATCATCGGTCCATTTGGCTTCTATCAGGGCAATCGGTTTTTGATTCTTGAGGATGAGAAAATCTACTTCATGACCTTCTTTATCGCGAAGATATCTCAAATCGTAACGATCACCTTGCGAATCTTCAAGAAATTGAAGGCGTTTTAATAGGTGTTGAGCAACTAGGTTTTCGAATTTAGCTCCAATATTACTAGCGTTAATTTCTCCATAGTCATAAAAGAATATCTTTGGTGGTTTCTTCATAGCTCGCGGAAGGGATCGAGCGTAAGGTAATACAGGAAATATTAAATACATTTTTGCCAGAATATCAATCCAATGAACAATGGTCTTATGAGCCACGTCCAAATCATTGGCGAGGTGAGAAATGACCACGGGACCGCCAACCCGTTCTAAGAGTTCATCCAACAATATAGAAAGCGAGGTAATGTCCCGTACAGACTCCAAATCACGCACGTCTTCGCGCAGAATCAGATCTCGTCGTTCTCTTCTCCAACGTTTCGCAGCGGTGGGATCGTCGCTGAGCAACGGCTCTGGAAAACCTCCCCTCTCCAAAAGCCTCTCAAGATAGTTTATAGGCGAAAGATTTTCGGGTCGTTCTGCTAAACAAAAAGGATGTAATCTCCAAAGATGATAACGACCGAACATCGAGTCGCCATCACGTCGATAAACATCTAAACGAGCGCTTCCTGTCACCAAAAATTTTTGCTTGTCTCCGACTTTGTCATAAATACCTTTAAGCCAGGTTTTCCATTTTCTGTATTTATGAATTTCATCAAGAACAATAAGGGTAGCATCCTCAGACCAGCCCTTCTTTCTGATGGTTGTTCGGTCATCAGAATCATCCCAATTCAAGTAGACACCTGCTTTAGTTGCTGTACTCCTGGCGTTTAGAACTTCCTTTGCTAGTGTCGTCTTCCCGGTCTGGCGAGGACCCGCCAGCAAAACCATCTTTTTAATAAGGTCAGCTTCAATGCTTTGTGTAAGATACCGCATTAGACTATTTTAACCTAATATCAAAATTAGTCAAGACCATTTTAACCTATAGGTAAAAATGGTCTAATCTCAAGTAATACGCAAATACTAAAATACCTGCCTTCTGTACGTCAATCCACCACCGGCCTGTCGTCACTTTCGCTCGGCTCAAAACAAGTCTGAATCAAATGCTCAGCGTGGCGTGCGACATGCTCGGTGGTTTCAAAAGAAATCCAAGCTCCAGTTGTCCAAATATGTCTAGTACCCTGGAGTGCTTCCGCTTTACGAAGCTGTTGCGAAGCATTTTCACGTAAATGAGGAAAGTATGTCCAATGATTTTCTGGGCCAAATTTATCTACTTCAGCTCCCATTTCCGTCAAAACTTGAATTATTTCCTGCTTTAATTCATCAGGATGGATAAATTCTGGCTTTCGACTATGATTAGCTGAAAAATGCCCACTAATAAACCACCCCTGATGTTGGTGACAAGCGCCAATGAAAATAGGTTTCCCTGTTTTACTAGCAAGCGTCGGAAAGAAAACATTGCGTCGGCACCCCGTTTTGAAAATTTCGTGTGAATTAGAGGTGTCAGCAAATTCCTTTATCTTAAAGCTTATGATCGAATACCCATAGTATTCGAACTGGGATAGAATTTCCTGAAGAGGATCACTGGGTGGAAGCATTTTTTCAATGATGTGAGGTGAAACCGCTAGAATTACCTCGTCAAATCGGAGTTCTTGCTCCTTTACGACGAGGGTTACTCCTTCGTTATCTGGCTTGATTTGCTCCATCTGGGATTGATATCGAATGGAAACACCCCACGTTTTTTCTAGATGTTCGGCTAACTTTGTCCAGAGTTCTTGATTCCCATTCTTTAAGAGACACGAATTGGTAAGATTCCCAACAACTTGTAGATAGGGAATTACATAAGAAGCTAAGCCACTGGTATCTAGGCCGTAGCCCATAGCATTCCAATCGAAGGCAAAAAAGGGATGAACCGCATCAAAATTTTTCTCTTTTAGAAATTCGGTAAAAGATCGATCCAAATTTTCAGTCATAGAAGGAAAAGGAAGAGAGACAAGATTGGGGACACGCGAGGCACGAAAAAGAGACTGTACCCATTTCTTAAAGGGACTTCGGGCTGGGCTGGCCTCGTACCCAAACTCTTGGTCCCAAAATGAAAGAGGCGTGTCGTAAGGAATAATTTCACATTGCATCTCACGGGCGATTTTCAACATCGTTTGGAACGAGTCTGCGAAAAACTGTTGTCCTAGTTCAATCCGTTCTCCATCAATCTCAGCTGTTTTCACTTTGCCACCACAACGATTGCTCTCCTCAAAAATGACAATATTCTTATACCCAATTCGAGCAAGTTCGAGTGCGGAGATTAAACCGCCTACACCTCCACCAATAATTGCAATTCGCGTTTGAGCCGGCACCATGCCTCGATGTGGAGGCCGAAAAGGCATAACAGCAGGGGCACTAACGGGTGGCTCAAATCCTAAATGTTCTATTTCAAGTTCGTTTAGAATTCGCATTGCCACACCTCGTAGCGTGGCTTGCTCGATAAACAGAGTTGCTGGCAAAGTACGTCCCACCGCTTCTTCGAGGAGAATAATCAATTCAGCCGTCGCCAGCGAATCCAAACCCGATGCGATGAGTGGATCATCAATACCTAGATGAGTAATACCTTCAGGAAATTTAGTTTGTGCAGTCTTAATGATAACTTCCACCAAAGCGTCAATACGATCTTCCATTTTCAAATCGCCTAGCTGTTGCACTAGGGATGGATGGCCTTCTGGTGAATGATCTGGAGTTGAACGGTCTTGGGTTGGTTGAATGATTTGCGTCCGAACGTCAGAAATTTCTAATAATTCAAAATGATTATCTAGCCAAGCTTGCCTACAAGCAGAGCGTTGTATTTTTCCACTGGTGGTCTTTTTTACACTTTTCGGAGGTACAAGTCCGATAGTGGCTTGAACTTTCCAAACTTCGGAAATTCTTTGCCGAATTGATCTGATAGTCTCTTGTCGAACAGACGGATCGGAATCCACAACCTCTACAATTACCACTAGCTGTTCAGTGGCGGACCCAGGAATTGAAAAAGCAGCAACACCACCCGGACGTATACTTGGATGAACATTCCGTATAGCTTCTTCTAGATCTTCGGGATGATAATTGCGTCCCTGGAGAATAATCAAATCCTTTTGCCTACCGGTAACAAAAAGTTCATTCTCATAAAAAAAACCAAGATCGCCGGTTCTTAACCAAGTGCCGGATTCGCCCGGAATAGTTTCTTTAAATGTTGTTTGGGTGATAGTTTCCAGACCTTCGTACCCGTCTGCAACACTTTCTGATTGAACCCAGATCTCCCCAACTTGTGTTTCCTTTAAAGGAAGTTTTGAATTTGGACAGACGATTCTAACTTGAACGCCTGGGCCGGGAACTCCACAACTCATAACCTCCAGATCTCCCGACGAAGGATCTAGCCTTGCCCATTGCTTATCGACCAAAGATTTTCGATTGATTTTTAATCGCCTGCGGCCTCCTATGGTTACTCCCACCGTATGTTCTGCCAATCCATATGCTGGACAAAATGATTGTTCAGAGAGACCTGTCGCTTGAAATGCAGAAAAGAACTGATCCATCGTTTTTGGAATAATAGGTTCAGCAGCACTCATCAAAATCTTTAGGCAGCTTAAATTCCACTTAGACCGTATTTCCGGAGTGGTTTTTCGAGTGATCAATTCATATCCGAAATTGGGCGCGGCGGTATGCGTTCCCCGAACGCGATGAATAGTATCAAACCAAACTGCTGGTTGCTTTAAGAAGCTCAACGGAGACATAAACCAAAGCTGTCCGTTACCGCGAAGCACAGAAAGAATACCGCTAATAAGACCCAGGTCATGGTATTGCGGTACCCACATAACAAAACGAGACTGCCCATCCATGTTTAGTGTTTCTGCATTAAAGTTGAGTTGGTGGCAGAGATTTTTGTGAGTAAGCCGAACTCCTTTTGGGGCCGAGGTTGAACCAGACGTAAACTGTAAAACCGCCAAGTCATCTTTTTCTATTTCCATTTTAATTTGGGTCTGATGACCCCGTTTGTACCAGCCGATTCCTTGGGTAACGAACCAAGGAAGGTCAGGCCAGCTCCCACTTTCTCTATTTAAACGACTTTTGGCAGAACTCAGTCGAACACCCCACCGATAGGATCGATTGGTTAATATGGCTTTTGCTCCTGATCGCTCAGTGATGGTTTTTAGCTTAATGAGGTCACTTTCAGGATTTGCTAGATTTGGAGGGTACACAGGAGCCGCTACTATTCCAGCAACCATACAAGCGGCAAAGGCTTCTATAAATTCTATAGAAGGCGGATAAACCAACAGAACCACATCCCCTTTATTTAGTTCACATCCCTCACGAAGATAAATAGAGAGTTGTTCTATCCGTTTGACCAGATCTGAGACCGTTCGGGTTTCGCTATCTTTTCCGTGATCATCTACAAATGAGAGAATTTGACGATCAGGGACTTCTTGGGCGAGTTTTAACAATGGATAAAGAACATGGTTCGGTGAGACATTCACTAGAGATTCCCCCATTAATGTGGATGACGGATTGTTAATTTTTAGAGTTATTAGTTTTTAGATAAAGATGCCCATTCCACTGTAACGCCCGGACCAAATGCAAAATACGAAGCTTCCTTAGACTTTGTTTCCTGAATTAAACGGTGCAGCACAAACAGAATAGCCGCGGAACCCAAATTTCCGGTTTCGTGCAAGGTCGCATAAGATGCCTCCAAGCAATTTGTCGGCCATCCCCGTTGTATAAATACTTCCTGGATTCCCTCGAGAATATTTGGTCCCCCTGGATGTACTGCTAAGGCAGGAAATGAATCCCGTTCGCCTAAGAGATCGTTCAAGAGCAAGCTTCCGCGTCCTTGAGAAAAGTAGTCAGCCAGGGCTTTTGGTACGTCTTGGTGAAGAAACATCTTAGTAGCAGTAGCTTCTCTTTCAAAGTTGGGATTGAGTCGCAACATATGTTTGCTATTTGGTACTAGAGACATCCCAGCCTTCTGAAACAACCATGGTCCTTCGGGTGCTATTATGGCAGCACCAGCACCATCACTAAATAGTGAAGATGAAATCAGAGAGGAAATATCTGTATCAATAATATTATATTGAACAGACGACATTTCTACAGCCACGACCAGCACTGCGCCGGACTCCCCACCGCGAACGATATCTCGAGCCGTTCTTAGGCAACTAGCACCGCAAAAACAGCCGTTGATGTTGATTTCAATTTTTCTGGTATCTTCGGACAAACCGAGTTTTTCGATTAGCTCTACCGCTATTCCTGGTTCTGCCCAGCCTGTAGTCGAGGTGGTTACCACGTGGGTGATATCCTTGACCGAGCCATTCCAATTGGCCAGCGCTTCTTTAGCGGCATGGATTGCCATTTTTGGGGCATATTCGTGCCAGAACTTTGCTCGAAGGTATGCAGGAGGGTCAAAGTCATAAGGTGTGAAAATATCTTCAATCGGATGCTCTTTTTTTTGATCCTCTGTATGCCAACAGGAATTCATTGAATGTCGGGCGTAGATCTGGGCATTTTGAACTATCTTTTTCATCCTTTCGCGAATCTCTCGGCTTTGCCCGTGTCGGATTCGCATGGTTTCGTCTACTTTTGTAAAGTGTTCCGTTTTTACCAAAGGCGGAACGGAGACTCCCGTCGCAGCAAGATAAGCATGAGTCATGATTCATCCTCCTTGATGATCCATTCGATATGATGTCGCAAATAAATCTTATTTTAATAACTTAGTAGAAGTAAGTCGAGTAAATGAAAAATTATCTTTCACGAAGATAATATATCTGTATGATTGTATTTAATCACTGAATGATAACCATTCGTCACTAACTAAATACAAGGAAAACCAAATATGAAATTGAAGAGACTCGCTATCAAACTCGCCATTCCGATCGTTGCCATAACCACTGGGTTTGCATCGACTCACGTTAACGCAGCTTGTTTAACTCAGGCGCAAGCCCAGGCTGCCATTAACGCCAAATTTAATGCCAATTCCTGGTTGGGTACAACGGTAGGAAGTTTGCAAACTGTAAGTGGTGGATGGACTCAGCAATACTCGGTTCAAAACGGATCTATCTGGATCAGCGCCTGCGACAATACTGGCGCTCATATAGTCCAGGGGTTGATCCATGCCGATTATAGCAAAGTTGGTCTCGCGGCTCTCGGCTTCCCTGTAACGGACGAAACGGCAGATGCGAATAGTAATCGAGTGAGTTGGTTTCAAAACGGATCAAGTTGGTATCAGTGGGGCAATAGCACTGCGTTTTCTGTTCAGGGGTTCATTCAGAATAAATGGCTAGCCCTAGCCGGATTTCAAGGCGTCCTAGGATATCCCATCTCTGACGAACAACCCTATTCGAGCAATTATTTTTCTGGCAGAATTAGCCACTTCCAAAATGGTGATATTGTATATAAATCCGGAGGGACCTGGCAGCATGGCACCTATCCCATCATGCATGTCTATAAAGAAACTTCGAACATTATGTTCAGCACGACCAGTTCGAGTCAAACCGGTGGCGTCGTTACTGTCTACGGCTTTGGGCTGAAACCCAGTACGACTGTGACTTTATGGGAAGATACCTGGTACGGCTCCTTCCAAGTTGATTCACGAACCAGCGATGCAAACGGATTCGTACAATTTCCAGCCCGCGGTTTTGACAATAATGATGCCGGTTGGTGCACCTCTTCACAATGTATAATGACGCTTGAAATTACTGACGGTACAACCTTTTTCGCCGGCGGCGCCTACCTTCAACCTTAACTAAACTTTCAATCTATTGGCATGCCTCGTTTTGTGTTGTTGTGTAACAACAACGATTCAAGACGGGGCATTTTTAATTTAAAATTCAAGAATTTCTCAATAAGAAAAAAGATCCGTTATTGGAGCGCGGGCTAGAGCTTGGATTTCGAGTGCAATTTTTCTCACTTCACCCATCTCTTTGTCCAAATGGTGGTCAAGCGCATCGACTGGTGCCGCAAAAACCTCCACCTGTGCCTCCACTGCAGCTGGCTCCTCAGCTACCGCATCGCCCGATTTGCGGAGTTCTTTTAAGCGTTTCTTAGCACCTTCGATGGAATAGCGCTCATCATGAAGCAGGTGCTTAATCACAAAAACAGTTTCTACGTCACTTTTTCGATAAACACGTTGGCCGGAAGAAGACTTCTGCGGTTGGATCATCGCAAATTCAGTCTCCCAGTAACGCAGCACGTGAGGCTTCACGCCCAAAAGTTCAGCGACATCTCCGATCCGAAAGTAAAGACGATCGGGAATTTGAGGTTGGGGTTTGATTTTTACTTTATCAATTATTGACATCGTCGTCGTCAGAGTCGGAATTCTCAAGTTTAGATGCGTCGAATGGTTTGTCTTTTAAAGTGGTATTTACTTCTTCGCGAAGCACTTGTGAAGGCCGGAAGGTGAGAACTCTGCGAGCGCTGATTTCGATGCTTTGGCCTGTCTGGGGATTTCTTCCTACTCGAGATCTTTTTTCGCGAACGACGAAGTTGCCAAAGCCTGAGATTTTTATTTTTTGTCCTTCGGACAAAGCTGATTTAATTGTATCAAATACAAGTTCTACCAGGTCAGCGGCTTCTTTTTTTGAGAACCCCACTTTTTCATACAGAGCTTCCACAATATCCGCTTTGGTCATTGCCACAATAAACTTCTCCTATATTCTGAGTTCAACTCCGAGTTCTTTTTTCCAACCTTCCAAAATCTGAGCCGAAGCGGCTTCGACTTCCGGTTCTTGAAGACTTCGCTTCTCTTCATAAAAGATAACCCGGACTGCCACACTTGTCATCCCCTCGTGGACCTGAGAACCACGATAAACATCAAAAACTTTTGCGGTTTTTGCGAGCGGCTTTCCCCACTTTAAGGCGACTTGGCAGAGTTTCTCTGCGCTGACCTGTTTTTTGACTAGTAGAGCGAAGTCTCTCTCCATCGTCGGAAACTCTGCCCAGGGCTTGTATATTGGAACGTCGTTAGCTTTACGCGAAAATTTCGTTAAACTCTCCCAATCGATTTCAGCAAGCCAGATGGGACCTCTGGCTTTAAATTCTCGACTCTTGGCTGGGTGAAGGAGTCCGAAGTAACCTGCAACTTGATTTCCTGCCAGAACTTCGACGCTCTGGCCGGGATGAAAGAGCTGCGAAATTCGCGGCGGATGATTTCCACCGGAGCCACCTCTCGCACTAGATCGAGACTCACTCAAAGGCTGATAACGAATTCCACGACTTCCCATGCGCTCAAGAAGTGCATCGATCGCTGCTTTCAAATCATAAAAATCAATCTCACCTAATTCGTTGCGAAGGCCTCCCTTATATCGAGGACCTGAAAAAGCAATACCGAGTTTCCATTTTTCAATAACTCCTGTGTCCATCTCACCGCGGGCTTCAATGGTTGGCGAGCTAGGGGGAAAGAAAACCGGACGGAGTTCAAACATGCGCACACCCAGCGGTTCTGAACCAAAGTGGTGACTCCAGTTATTCAGAATACCTCGAATTAATCCAGGAAGGAGTGAAGGCACCAAGTACTCGTGCTCTTCACTGAGAGGATTCAAAATCTTGATCGCCGAATCAATATAGCAACGAGAAAGCCACTCTTTACTGGTAAAAGCAAAGTTGACGGTCTCCAGAATTCCGTTTCGAACTAAGGCATCTTTAGCAATCGCTATGAGGTCTCTCTCCCCCGATGACGACGACTTAAAAACGGGAGAGGACGTCAAAGGCGGAATGGTCGAGGGAATCTGATCGTAACCAAAGCAACGTGCAACTTCTTCAGCAAAATCCACTCGAAGAGTAAGATCGAGCCGATAAGAAGGGGGATGAACCGTCCAGAGATCGTTTTTGAGTTCCGCTTTGCAGTTGAGCGATTCCAAAATGCTTTTGATCTTATCGAGGGTGAGCGTCGCGTGTTCCCGGTCGAAACCCAAGAAATCGTGGATGTAATATTTATCAAACTGAATTTCTCGCTTTGCGATCGCAGCATTTGGACCGCGCGAAGAGTGCTGGACAAAAGATGCACCAGTAATTTTTCCACCCGCCAAAGTCAGAATCAATTTTGCCAGTCTACCGATTGCGTTGGGTGGCCCCTGAGGGTCAACACCCCTTTCAAAACGATGAGCTCCCTCAGTCTTTTTCTGATGTGCAGTTGAGGCTCGTCGTACCTTAGTAGGATGAAACTCCGCTACTTCCAAATAAACAGACGTCGTGCTCTCTTGTACTTCAGAATTACCACCCCCCATTATTCCGGCTAGACTTATCGCACGATCTCTATCGGCAATTACAAGCTCGGTGCCATTCAACGTAATTTTACTCCCGTCCAGTAGAGGCAATTCCTCACCGAACCTCGCCTCACGTACATGAATTTCATTACCAGCGATTTGCTTTGCATCGTAGGCGTGCACCGGATAACCAAATTCAAACAAAGCCAAGTTCGTTGCATCCACCACATTATTAATGGACCGACTTCCGACAGCCTCAAGACGTTTCACTACCCATTCTGGCGATGGGCCGATTTTTACCCCTTCGATCCAACAACCATAAAATTGCGGAGCTAATTCCTCCGCATCCAGATGAATGGAGATAGGGCTTTTTCCATAATGGATCTTTTCAATCTCAGGCACTTTAACTTTTCCGCCTAGGGCTGCGGCTACTTCTCTCGCTATTCCAAGATGACTTAAGCAATCGCCACGATTTGCGGTCAGTTTAAGTGAAAAAATCGTATCGTTTCTACCCAGAACTTTCGCGTAGGGCACTCCCAGGGGAGTTTCAGGGGGAAGGATGATAATGCCTTCGGAACTCGTCGCCAGACGGAGCTCTTCCGCGGAACACAACATTCCATTAGAAACTACACCACGGATTTTATTTGCTGTAATCTTGATGTCATTTGGCAGATGCGCACCGACTTGCGCCAAAACGACTTTTGCTCCTTGAGCAACGTTACTTGCGCCGCATACGATTTCGAGTGGGTCGCCGCTGCCGAGCGATACCTGGCAAACATTGAGACGATCTGCTTGCGGGTGCCGAACGAAACTGAGAATCTGCGCCGTGATCACATGGTCAAAACCCTTGTCTTGACGTTCAATTCCTTCGACTTCCAAGCCTCGATTGGTCAGCAATTCCGCCAAAGTTTCAGGCTTTTTGATGCCGCTAATATCCACAAGCTCAGAGAGCCAGTTCCACGAAATACGCATTGTTCGGACTCCTGCTAAAATTGGCTGAGTAGACGTACGTCGCTTTGAAAGAGAAGTCTCAGGTCGGGAATCTGATAGAGGCACATGGCGATTCTTTCCACTCCGATTCCAAAGGCAAAACCACTCAGATTTTCCACTTCATGGCGAGAATAGCCCGCCATTTCAAAGAGTCGCGGATGGACCATTCCTGCGCCAAGAACTTCTAGCCACCCGAGGCCCTTACAAATTCGACAGGTTTCGGAAAGTTGATCCCGACACCTAAAACAACTGACATCGACTTCTGCGCCCGGTTCAACAAAGGGGAAATAACTCGGACGGAGTCGAATCTTAGTAGAGGCGCCAAATAATTCCTTGGCCCAGTATTCCAGCGTACCCTTGAGGTCGCTCATTCGAACGTTCTTATCCACCCACAAACCCTCTACTTGATGAAACATCGGTGAATGGGTCGCGTCGTTATCGTAACGATAAACCGCTCCGGGCGCGAGAATTCGAATAGGCCATTTCTGCGATCGCATCGCCCGCATTTGCACAGAAGATGTGTGTGTCCGAAGAACAACGTTTTTGCCTAGAAAAAAGGTATCCTGCATATCCCGTGCGGGATGATCCGCTGGAATATTGACGGCCTCAAAATTTAAATAATCTGTTTCTACTTCTGGGCCGAGCATGAGATCAAACCCGAGGCGCTTGAAGACCTCCACAATTCGATTAGTGGTCTGGGTCACAACATGAAATGATCCAGCATGGTTCATTCTCGCCGGAAGAGAAACGTCTATACTCTCACTTTTGAGTTGTTGTTCTAGAACGAGATCTTCGAGCGCTTGTTTTCGATGTTCTAGCGAAGCCTCGATTTTTCGTTTCAATTCATTGGCAACTGATCCGATCTTTGGACGCTCAGAAGCATCTACAGATCCCAATGCTTTCAAGACTTCGCTTAATTCACCTTTTTTCCCAAGATAGGAAACGCGAGCTTGCTCCAAGGCTTCTAATGAAGCAGCAATCTCGATGCTCTTTAGAGCTCGTTCTCCGATCTCTTGAAGCTTGTCTATCATTCGAGATATCCAATTTGCTCTTATTGAGCAGGTGCCAATGATCGAACTTGTTCAACGATGGCACTAAAAGCCTTAGGATCTACAATCGCTAGATCCGATAGGATCTTGCGATCCAACTTCACATTTGCTTTTGTCAGAGCAGATACCATTCGGCTATAGCTAATATCGTTTTGATTTGCTGCAGCTGATAGCCGAGCAATCCATAACTGGCGAAAATCCCTTTTCCGCACCCGACGATCTCTGAAAGCATAAATTCCGGCTCGATCAACAGCTTCAGCAGCTCGTCTTATTTTATTCTTACGTCCTAAAACAAAGCCTTCAGCTTTATCAAGAATCTTATTATGGCGTCGGCGACGCTTAAAACCACGTTTTGCGCGAGGCATGGGAAAACTCCTTCAATCCTATTAGTTGAGTCGTCTGATCTATGCTAATAGATTCATCGACCGTTATGTGCCATAGGGAAGACATTTTTCAACGTGTTTAATGTCTCCCGCAAAAACATAGCCCGCGCTACGCAGTTTCAATTTACGCGCTGAGCACTTTTTACCCAGATTATGTCTTTTATTTATACGCTTAAATTTCACACGGCCGGTTGCCGTAAATGAAAAACGCTTGGCGGCTGCTTTTTTTGACTTTAACTTCATAAGGCCCCAGAATTTATCGCAATAGATGGTAACGGTCAAGGTATTTTGAAGCAAATTCCAACCACATAATCAGCAACCCATTACTCCGAGGTTGCGGGTGTGCCAACCTTTGGTGGGTTAGCCTTTGGCGCTGAAACCGGTTTCTTATGTGAAGGCGCAAGAACCATAATGAGTTTCTTGCCTTCTACCTTGGCCGGAGCTTCAACAATGCTTATGTCTTTCACCAAATCAATGAGTTGGTTCATGATCTTAAAACCTTGATCAACATAAGCGATTTCGCGGCCCCGGAACATAATGGTAATTTTTGCCTTATCACCATCTTCTAAAAACTGCCTGACGTTCTTAAACTTATAGTCTAGATCGTGTTTTTCCGTCTGGGGACGCAGTTGAATTTCTTTAACTTTAATAACAGTCTGCTTTTTCTTCGCTATTTGCTCTTTCTTTTTCTTTTCATATTTGAATTTGCCATAGTCGCAAATCTTGCAGACAGGAGGTTGCGCCTGTGGTGAAACTTCCATTAAATCCAGACCGCGCTCGCGGGCCATTTGAAGGGCCTCGTAGGTTGCGATTACGCCAACTTGGTTGCCGTGTTCGTCAATCAACCTTACCTGAGGGACTCTAATACGTTCATTGAGTCTGTGCTCTTCTTTACTCTGGTTTGGAACTGGACCCCGGGTAAACCGTGATCGTGGTGGAAACGATGGGCTCGAAGGACTTGAGGGTGTAAATGCCATTTCTTAGGTTTAGTTCTTAAAAACCTCCATAGAGTTGAAATACCGGAGACCGCTCGAAGTGTCAAGATAGATTTGCCGGGATTCCCTGAGGGCAGCAGTGTCTGCACACTCCGTGGGAGCAGACATCATGTCTTTCATAACTTCCGCCATCCATGGCTGTTATGAATCCCACGGAGTGTGCAGACACTACTGCCCTAGGTGAATCCCTTTAACACCCCCGGGAGGTACTCCCTTCGCCAGGTCGATTAAAGCAAAAAAGCCTAGGATCTCCGTGAGATTCCTAGGCTTTTCATTTTCTTTTGGCGCTT
>JABDFB010000050.1 GCA_013286765.1 Deltaproteobacteria bacterium | reverse complement strand
CCGAGAACCGCCTACTTGAGCTCTTTACGTGACGCTGAAGAAGGCGCTGATATTCTCATGGTAAAGCCGGGCCTACCGTATCTGGATATTCTTGCAAAACTCTCTGCGGAAATTCCACTGCCTTGGGCGGTTTATGAAGTGAGCGGTGAATTTGCAGCTATTGAAGTTCTAGCACAACAAGGCCTCATTCAAGGACCTGCGGCTCATCTCGAATGCTGGACGTCGTTCTGCCGTGCCGGGGCATCAACAATTGTGACTTATGGAGCAAGATTCGCTCAAGAATACTTCGCGAGGTGTGGTCTATGACAACCTATCCTGACTCTCAGAGCCTATTCGAAAAATCTAAGACCATAGTACCCGGCGGAGTGCATTCTCCAGGCCGCGGATTTAAGGGCGTCGGTGGGGTTCCTCCTTTCATTCAGTCTGCGATCGGAGCCGAATTACAAGATGTCGAAAACAGAAGGTACGTCGACTACTGCATGTCGTGGGGGCCGCTGATTTTTGGACATCAAGATCCGGAAACACTTGAAGCTCTTCAGAGTGCACTCAGACGAGGTTGGACTTACGGAACGGCAGAGCCCTATTCCGTTGAGCTTGCCACACTCATAACAGATTCTATTCCTTGGGTAGAAAAAATAAGATTTGTGAATTCCGGAACAGAAGCAGTTATGACTGCCCTTCGCCTCGCCCGAGCAGCAACTGGTCGAGATAAGATTCTCAAGTTTGATGGCTGTTATCACGGTCATATGGATTCTTTGCTCGTTCGGGCTGGATCAGGCTTAGCCGATATGGCGACGCCAGACAGCGCAGGAGTTTCGAAGAATATTGCATCAGAGACCGTGATTGCTTCGTTAGATGACGAAGAACAGTTACAAAAAATGTTTGAAATTCATGGTGCCGAGATTGCTGCTGTTATTATTGAGGCCATTCCTGCAAACTTCGGCTTACTTTTTCAGCGCCGAGAGTTCTTTGAGCGACTGACGAAACTTGCCAAAAGTTATGGGGCCTTATTTATTTTAGATGAAGTCATCACCGGCTTCAGAGTTGGGTTCAAAGGCTTCGCTGAAATTCTAGGCATCCGCCCTGACTTAGTTACTTACGGAAAAATAGTAGGCGGTGGATTTCCGGTAGGCGCGTTCGGCGGCCGCGCGGATATTATGGATCTGGTTGCTCCGGTGGGCCCAGTCTACCAGGCCGGCACTCTTAGTGCGAATCCGATTGCCATGGTAGCTGGTGCAACAACATTACGGAAGTTGAAGAAGAATCCACCTTATCTGGCGCTGGAACAAAAAACCCGACGTTTGGCGGCAGAACTCTCAAACGCAGCGAGGAACGACGCATTTCCGGTTCAAGTGCAATCCTATTCTTCCATTTTTTGGCCGGTTTTTGGCGAAATCAAGACGGAAGACAAGGCGGTGAGACGACCAGATCAAATTCCAATGATTCATAAAGGAATTTATTCTAAACTTTTTCATCGGCTCCTTGGAAAAGGCGTCTACCTTGCACCGAGTGCTTTTGAGGTTTCATTCCTGTCGACAGCGCACACAGATGCACATTTAAATCACCTGGTAGAGTCTATTAGGTCTGGAATAAACGAAATCCTGGGTGATTAGGTGAAGAGTGGTAATGAGTAGCATCGACAAAGCAGTCCGAAAATCAAATCTGCGTTTTCGCCTTATTATGGCGATACATTTGCTTTGGCTAGGCACCGTTTTTACCCTTGGTGCATGGTGGGGTCGCCTGCTCTTAAGACAGGCAAAAAGTATTGTCGAATTAGAAACTCAGCTTGGCACCCCTTTGGATATCGCCCAGAAGCACTGGGTTCACACAGAGCGGATGTTGGTTTGGGAGTCGGCCTTCTATTTTGGTCTACTAGTTGCCTGCTATTTGCTGCTTTTGTGGCTGTATTGGCGCGATGTCAAAAGGGCGAAAGGACTACATGCGTTCTTCGCTTCAGTGACCCACGAACTTCGAACACCCCTGACCAGTATTCGTCTACAAGCGGAATCCATTGCAGAGAGCCTCGATGAAAAAGGCAATCAACGAGATCTTGTTCAACGCTTGCTTGAAGATACACTGCGTCTGGAGGCACAAGTCGAACGGACCCTGGAACTGGCTCGTATAGAAGGCGGCGGGCCGGTTTACAAACAGCAGCTGCAAATCAAACCTTGGTTAGATCGCTTGTTAAAAACCTGGGCTACGGACTATCCAGGAAAGGTCAGCTATGAAATTGATGTAGAGGATCTTCTGATCGACGCGGATCCATCGGCAATGCAAGTTGTGGTTAAGAATATTCTCGAAAATAGTCTCAGGCATTCCGGCAAAGAGGCCATTGCCATGCGAGTGCATTCAACTGCTGAAGGCAAAGGAGTAGCTCTCTCCTTTAATGATAACGGTGAGGGGTACAAGGGCGAGCGCGAGATTTTGGGCAAGCTCTTTCAGAAAGGGCCTTCGTCATCAGGAACGGGGGTCGGCTTGTATTTAGTCAGCGTCTTGATGAGAAGGATGGGAGGAACAGCAAGTTTTGGCACTAGTTCAGGATTTGAGGTAAAGTTATGGTTTCCGGCCGAATCTTAGTCGTGGAAGACGAGCAGAATTTAGGTTCAACGCTCGTGGAGCGCCTCCAACGCGAGGGCTACGAGATAGTTTGGAGTAAACGAGTTGCCGACTCTTTATTGCAGATGAAGAGTCGAGCCTTTGACTTAGCAATTGTTGATGTAGGACTTCCAGATGGGTCCGGCTTCGATATTGCCGGCCAAATCAGAGAAAAATCGCCAGGCACCGCCGTGATTTTTTTAACTGCTTTTGGGAGTGCCGAGGATCGGATTCGTGGCCTCGAACTGGGGGCAGAAGACTATATTGTTAAGCCTTTTCATCTCAAGGAACTCATTCTACGGGTCAAAAACGGGCTGAAACGTGCTAAATATGTCTCAGGCAATTTAGAATCTATAGGGACTAAGCTGACAATAGGTAAAGCGCAAATTCACTTTCAGAAATTTGAGGCTGAAGTTCAAGGTCGTACGTTCCCTTTAACCCACAAGGAAGTAGCATTGCTTAAACTTTTGATCGAACGGAGGGGAAGAGTCGTTAGCCGGGATGAGATCCTGGATCACGCTTGGTCAGATGACGAATTTCCCACGCCAAGAACGATAGACAATTTTATATTACGATTGCGAAGGTTAGTTGAGTACAACCCCGAAAACCCAGAAATTATTCGGAGCGTTCGTGGTATTGGGTACCTGCTTATGGACGGTATTATATGAATGTAAATCCTTTTAGAGCTGCACTATTAAGAAGAAATGAGAGTCGCCCCCCCGTCTGGTTGATGCGACAGGCAGGGCGTTACCATTCTCACTACCAGAATTTAAGAAAACATTATTCTTTTATGGAACTCTGTAAGCAACCCGACCTCTCGTGTGAAGTCGCGCTGGGACCCATTCAAGACTTTGGCTTCGATGCTGCTATTTTGTTTTCCGATATCTTATTTCCGCTAGAGGCGATGGGGATGGGGCTTTCATTCAATGATAAACCTCAGCTCGATTGGTATCTTCGCGACCTCTCCGATCTCAAAAAGTTAAAAAGTGGGAGCCAGCTTGCGGAAGGATTGCTTTTCCAGGCGCGCGCTATCGAGTTATTGCGCCAAAAGCTATCGCCCGAGAAAGCCATTATAGGATTTGTGGGAGGGCCACTCACACTTTTCTTTTATGCAGTCGAAGGGTGCCATCAAGGTGAGCTAGCTTCTGCCAAAAAAGGGCTCACAGATGGAAGGTTCGACGGATTTTGCGAACTCTTGATGGATCTCCTGGTTCAAGCAATGGTCAATCAAGCACGGGCAGGCGCAGATGCAATCGCGATTCTGGACACCTGTGCGGGTGAAGTTGATCCATCCACCTATAAAGATAGAGTTCTTCCCTATTTGGGAGCAGTCATCAAAAATTTCAAAGAAAAATGCCCTAACCACTCCCTTATCTATTACTCCAAAGGGACTACTCCTGCCTATTTCCAACATCTTAGCGGTTTGCCAATAGATTGTCTCGGAGTAGATTGGAAACAGGATCTATGTCAGCTTCTCAAAACCTGGCCAGATAGCTGGAATGACGCTTGGTCGATTCAGGGAAATATTGATCCCAATTGGTTACTCTTGGATGAAAACCAGTTAGAACTGAAATTGCGAAATTATTTTGGTGAGATCGGAAATTTACCGCCAGCTCTTTTGAAGGGTTGGGTTTGTGGCCTGGGTCATGGTATTTTGCCGAAAACTCCAGAGAAGAATGTGCGTTTGTTGATGGCTCTTCAAAAAGAGTATTTTGGAAAGCGCACTCATAGTGAGTGCTGAGGTTGTGCAGAAAATGGATCTCTCCAGAGATTTGCTAAAGAAATATGACGTCCCGGGACCGAGGTATACGAGCTACCCCACCGTTCCCTACTGGAGCACCACGCCCACTGAAGCTCAATGGATCGAAACTGTATTGCGCGCACTCGAAGAAGATGAAAAACGGGGAGTGGGCGCAGCCATTTATATTCATATTCCATTTTGCGAGAGTCTTTGTACCTACTGTGCTTGCAATACGCGAATTACCAGAAATCATAGTGTCGGTATGCCCTATATTCGAACAGTCTTAAAAGAATGGGATCTGTATCGGACACTCCTTGGCCGAAAAGTGAAAGTTTCGGAAATCCACCTGGGCGGTGGAACACCCACATTTCTCTCACCCAGTGAATTAGGGAACCTGATTGGCGATCTTTGTAAAGACGTCGAATTAACCTCTGATTACGAATTTTCAGTCGAGGTAGATCCACGAAACACATCGAAAGAACACCTCGAAACTCTTTATTCACAAGGATTCAGGAGAATCAGCCTAGGCGTACAGGATTTTGATCCCGTTGTTCAGGATATTGTGCACCGGATTCAGTCCGTCGAACAGGTTCGGAATATAACTGAGTTAGCCCGAAAGATCGGATACACCAGCGTTAACTACGATCTGATTTATGGCTTACCCTTGCAGAAACTCGAGAGTATCGAACAAACCATTCAGGCTGTTCGAGATTTGCGCCCAAATCGAATTGCATTTTATAGTTACGCACACGTACCTTGGATCAGACCCGGTCAAAGGCGTTTCAGCGAAAAAGACGTTCCTGCAGGGGATGAAAAGCGCGCTCTTTATGAATTAGGACGGAAGCTGCTTGCGGAGGTGGGCTATCGAGACGTTGGAATGGATCACTTCACACTCGAAACTGACTCCCTTTGGAAAGCCTCTAGCAACGGCACTCTTCATCGAAATTTCATGGGTTATATTCAGCGACAGGTTTCGCCTCTGATTGGTCTTGGCGTGTCTGCGATTAGCGATTCTTGGACAGCTTTTGCCCAGAATGAAAAGTTGCTGGAAACTTATCAAGCAAGAGTTGAAAAAGGCGAATTGCCTATTTTTAGAGGCCACCTGCTAACGCATGAAGATCAGATTCTGAGACGACATATTCTAAATTTGATGACCCAGAGACGAACTAAATGGACTCTTGCCCAGGTCGAAGCTGTCCCCCATCTTAAAAATGTTAGGGAATATTTAGGAGATCAAATCTCCGACGGGCTTGTCGAATTAAGCGATTACAGTTGCCAAATTACAGAAAAAGGCCGCCCTTTTATGCGAAATATTTGCATGGCCTTTGATGCAAGACTCCATCAGAAGTCTCCAAAAGAAAATTTATTTAGTAGAACTATTTAACATTAACACGCAAAAAAAAACACTGATATCGATCCTTCAAAAAAACTCTGTGTAAACTACTTCTTTCTAAATTCTATATAGAATAGCATAAAAAAACTCAAAGAAGTCTTCAGGGTTTTTTCCTATTAGGCTCGAAAACTCTGCGGCATGAGAGCAATTTAAATATAAATTAGACAATAAACTTTCCCGTTACCACTTCTGAATTTTAAATCAACTCCCTGCTACTAATTTTTTAATAACCTGATCAGATTAGTTTTTCCTGATTAAAGAAACACTTCAAGAACCGCTGCGAAAACTTCGGAAAATCACGAATTTAGTTAGATCAAAATAAATATAGTCGCTAATCACAATGCGTGTTTTTTAAAAATATTTTTTATAATAAGTTGACCACAATTTTACAGCATGTTAATTCGGCCCTGTTTTAGCAATTTTGCTTAGACACTTAACTAGTTGGTATCGCTAAATTGGATTTTTGACTTGAGACGAAGAAGTTTTTGCGAAAAAGAGTATCGAGTCAAAGAGAGATTTCGCGACACCAACTAACAGAATAGAGGAATATTCTTTATGCATTATCTAAGATTGATTCCAGACTCCAAGAATTCATCATCCAAAACTTTGTTCCGCTTTCAGAAAGGACTTCTCTGCTCTGCTGTATTAGTTTCACTAGCCAGCACCTCTGCTTTCGCGCAAGGACCACTGCCCCCTATTGGTGCTCCCATTGGACTTCCACCTGTTGTCGGCGCTCCCTTTGGCCCCATAACACCAGGTGGTCCTGGTTTAGATCAGATACCGACGACTACGACACAATCAGGTCTATTTTCTGACCCGGTTATTTCAAACTTTGCTAATCCATTTCTAAACGACCCAATTCAAACTGCAGGACAGTTCGCAAGTAATCCATTGCAAGCAACTCAGCAATATGTAAGCGGTCTTCCATCGAGCTTGGACAGCATTGGTAGTGAAGTACAAGGTCTGCAGCAGGAACTGCAACAGAGCGTAGACAGCTTAAGAGGTTCCTCGACAGGACAGGATCCAAATCTTCCCGATTTCACAAACCCCCCCGCACTTCCGGCATTGTCAAACTCGATCTCGCAGCCCGGCCCAGGAGTTAATCTGAACGCGAATAACCCAAATACGATGGCATCGGTTTTGGATAACGCCTCATCTGAAAGTGCTAGTGTCCTTTCCAACTCTATGCCCAACACCAACTTGAACTCTGCACCGGTGTTTCCGAATGGACCGTTGACCACGTTCCCCGCTAATATTGCCTTACCGGGTGTATCGTCTTCTCAACCTACAAGGCCAACGACCCCGTCTATGCAGGCGCAAGCACCATCCATGCAAATGCAGGGTCCTTCCATGCAGGGACCGTCTGCTGTGCAAGGGCAAGCTCCAGCAATGCAAGGTCCTACGATGATGGGGCAAGCTCCGTCCTTACTTAGTCAAGCCCCATCAATGACAGGTCCAGCACCTTCTGCGCCAGTAAACAGCCTTCCAAGTCAGAACCAGCAGTCTCCTTATTCGCTATCAGTGTTAGTAGGCGTCTGGAAAGGCAACGGACAATTGACGAAAGACTCTGCCACAACCGCATTCAGCGAAGTACTTGATATCCGCAATATGCAAAGCAATGTCATCTATGCTACTTCTCAAATTGCAGTTCCTACAGTACAGAAGCTAGTTTACACACGAACTCTCACACTGGCAGACCAGAGCCAGGTGGTTCAGAATGGGTATTTTCAATGGGATGCTACTTCCCAGCAACTCGTTCAATGGTACAGCTCACAAGATGGTTATAACGTCGTCGCTGCTGGAACTCCGAACTATTCCGATTTATCAGTTCATTTGGCAACGGTTGTTGGAGGTCTCACCAGCTTAGACCTCTACGGATTACGAGGATTAACCATTCCAACGAGTTACTCTTTGGACATCACCTTCCAGAGTCTGAACTCTTTCGAATATAATCAAACAATCCAATTCAGCTCTCCGTCTAATGCAAGATCTGAAGCGCAATACGTAAACACCTTACAACGACAGTAAATAGGTAATTAGACAAGCATCCCTTTTCTCTTCTCAGGAAGGGGAGTTCTGTAAAGGACTCCTCTTCCTTTTTTTATTTTTAGGTCGCACCGACGAAATATTAAGATTTTGCGGGTAGAGATAGCTCAGAACGATCTGAATAAGCGGGTCTACATTGATTACCCGTGCCTGCACAAAACAGTTACGCAGGTTTTCTCTTTTCTGCCTTATCAAATTTATTGCCGGAGCAATTGCCTCGTCCTTAACCATTCTGCGCAGGTCATTTTCGTCAACAGATGCTCCCATATCTAGAAGCATGCTTACCATGAGAGGGTTCGAATTACTGATTGCAGTGCTCAGCGGACTTTTCAATTGTGCTAATTGTTCAACATCTGCTTTTGCCACAACTAAATCGGTGGCCAAGTTCAAATTGTCCCACTGCACGGCTGTACCCAACGGTGTCATACCTAGAGTATCAACAATATTCACAGAAGCCTTCATCTCCAACAAGAGTCCTAGCTGTAATCTATCATTCCTTTGGACCGCTCGAATCAGAAAACTGCCTGGCCAATTATATAAGCGATCTACATTTGCACCGTCACGAATGAGATCGCTAGCGGCCAAAAGACGAACTGTTGACACTGGTTTATAGTCATTCGGAGATGGATCCAATGTCATATAGAGTCTAAAATCCAGGGCATCCTGTTGGGTGCTCGTCTTAACTTTGTTTAAAAAGGGAGGGTCGTCGGACTTCCCTCCAAAAAGACTTATTTCGGCATCGCCATCTTCGTCACTGTCACTGTCGCTATAACTCTCACTACCGCCAATTCTCTTTTGATATCTAGCATCACTCGCGAATGAACCTTTAGAAAATCCTGACCCGAATAAAAGAGCATGTCCTAAGAAAATAGATAGGAGTAATGAGCAAAATTTGCCGCGGTAAAAATGCATGGATATACGTCCGTTTCCCAAATGCGACATATCATTACAATAGCGTTTTGACATATTTTTTTTGAGGGCTTTGCTAGCCACTTAGGCAAAGCAGGCTAAATCTTCCCAACAATGGCTAATGGAGAGGGACATCGATAAAGACCGCAACTTAGCTCTCTCTTTACAAGCATTTTCTGCCAATTTGATCTGCAAAGCTCGCGAGTCACTAACACCCTCTTGCAAGCTGTATAAATCATCTAAAAAATAAGAATTCGGAAGATCCTTCCACAATCCCGCATTTGCGCGAATCGATCCCAAATGAAGCAAAATCCGGTTCTCACAACCACCCTTTGCGAACCAATCCATTCTCTGTGCATCTAGCTGCTCGTCCACGGGAATACACGCTACGATAACCTGCGCTTCGGACCAGCCGATTTGTTCTTCGTCATGGTGTAACTTTCGGATCAATTTCCGAGGTTGTTCCTTTTGCTTCCGATTTCGCTGATGAAGTTTCTGAACCAATCGTTCCAGATTTTCAGGAGTACGATTCCAAAGCCACAGTTCTTGCTCCATTAAGTAGGGGGCAATAGACTCAGCAATCTGCCCCGCGCCCAGTATCAATGCTGGTTTTTCCAGATTTATTTTGGAGTCGTTTTTTCCAATAAGCTTACGAACCAAACTTCCATAAGAAGTTCCACCGGTGTTACGCAAATACCGTGTTCGAATCTCTTTCGTATCTTCAAAAATCTTTTGCATCCAAGGCTCAAGTCCTTGAAATTCTGACAAATGCTGTTCAGATACTTTTCTCCAAGCCTCTTTAAACTGGCCAAAAATATCCGTTTCGCCAACGATTTTACTCTCTAAGCCAACGGCAAATCGTAGCAAGAAATGATAAGCGGCTTCCCCTTGATAACGTTGATAGCGATTTGATTGACCTGTCTCCGGAACTACCTCTGAATCATAAATCCAGAGCCATCTTTGGCAGGTCTCAAGATGAAAAGAATTATTAGCTGTTACAATAGATGGAGGGCCAGATTCATGATTTTCTTTGGAACTATGAATAACAGTTAAAGCCCCTAGGTGCATAGACCTACTATATGCGAAAACAGACTTAGAATTGTCACCGTTTTGTCATAAGATCCCTGTTTAATGAATATTCAAGACTTAGTTGAACGTGGACACGGTATTATTTTTACGGACGGTGCATGCTCGGGAAACCCGGGTCCTGGCGGATGGGCGGCAATTCTATTAACACCCGACTACCAAGTGGTGGAGCTGGGCGGCAAAGCCAATCGAGTGACAAATAATCAAATGGAGCTCAACGCCATTATTGAAGCGCTGCAATTTCTAAAAAACTCCAAGGCTCTGATAGCAATCCACATACTAACCGATTCTACTTATGTCATTCGTGGCATTACAGAATGGGTACCCAAGTGGAAAAAAAATAATTGGACGACGGCGTCAGGAAACGAGGTCGCCAACCTCGACCATTGGAAAGATCTGGCAGCACTCGTTTCTGAGCGACCGTTTGCAGGAAATCTTCTTTGGCACCACGTTCGAGGTCACGCCGGGATTCCGGGCAACGAGCGGGCGGATGAGATTGCAGTTCAATTCTCATTAGGTCGATCGCCGAACCTCTACGATGGTCCTCTAAAAAATTATCGTGTCAACCTTCTCAGCCTTTCCCCGCAACCCGGAGCAACTGGGCCTAGCTCAAAAACTAAAAAATCAGGAAAAGCCTATTCTTACCTGAGTCTTGTCGATCACATTCCGATGAGACACTCTGATTGGAGTAGCTGCGAAAATCGAGTCAAAGGGAAATCCAGCGCAAAGTTCAAAAAAGCACTGTCTGCAGACGATGAGCTTGAGATTTTGCGGAGCTGGGGCGTTGCACCCAAAGACGTTAAATAGAGTTAATGAAGGTGCGACAAAATAGATTTTATCTGACAACAAATATTTTCTATTCAGATCTCATTTTATTTTAATATTTCAAAATTCCATCTAGACTTGTCTGAATGAGACATCGGATTTACTGGGTAGTCCTACTGGGAGTAGTGACTTCAGTTTTATCTACCGAACGAGCATCAGCAGAATCAGACCAAAAAAGAAAAATCTACTTAGGCGCCGGACTCCTAGCTTTTGATATAGGCCGCCTGTCTAATTCCCCAATAGGAAAGACTTCCTATTTCAATGCACTTTTTGTTCAAATTGCGATTACAGGGCGATTTTTTTTTAATTCTGATTGGGGATTTTCTCCGATGATTAACTATACTCCGTTCGGGCATAACAGCCCGGAAGGCGGAGAAAAAACCACTCTCCTTGCCATCACTACACGGCTGTTTAAGCAAATTGACTGGCTTGATTTGCGATTAGGACCGGGCATCCTATTCCATATGATCAGCGCAAACGGTGGCACAGTAGATCTAAACAATGGCTCAGGTACTGCCACCTTTGGAATTCCATCTACTCCAAGTACAGCACGCATGTTCTTTTGGAATGCCGGCGTAGGTGCTGAGTTTCTGAATGTGCGCCTCGATCTGGATATTTTCGTCACAGGCACTTTTAGCTCTCGTAGGGCTGTAGATGCATTGGCCACGGTGAGCTATGGTCTACTCTAAAAAGAACAAAAAGCAAATGGAGACAGGGATGGCGAGAAATTTATTTCTCATCGCTTTATATATAATTTCTTGGGCTGCATTCTCCGACATTTTTTTCCCTCAAGATGCATGCGCTTTTACGGTCAACTTTGGCGGCTACCTATCGGGTGGGACCATTCTTGGGAAAAAAACAGTAGGCTGGCAAGCTGACACTGTAACACTGGATATCGACTCCAGCTGTAGCTCGTCCCTCTCAGAGGTTCAATCTGCTGTGGGCTCGGCTCTTAATCTATGGAATGGAGTTCCATCGACGAACTTAACTGTCAAAACAGGTACTACGGTTCAACTTCCCCTTGCAATCACAAGTTATGTGGGAACCTCTCCAACGGCGTTAGCTCCGGTTGGTAATCCTATTATTGTTTGCGAGGCCAACTTTTCAGCCGATACGGGTCTTGATCCCGATAGTATTCCCGGATTCGCTGGGGCGCTGAATGTCGATCCCACGAGTGGAAAAATGTTGGGCGCTCTACTTGTCTTAAATATAGAATCCAGCGGAACTGCAAGCATAACAAATTTGGCAGCTTCACTAACTACTGTAATATTAGCCCATGAAATAGGCCATATTCTCGGTTTGGGTCATTCCGCAGACACCAACGCCCTCATGTACTACTCTGTGACACCAGATAAAGTGGCAGCTCTAGCACAAGATGACGTAGATGGGATTACCTATCTTTATCCACGGGAAGAACCCACTGGCGGCAAAGCTTTTGGGTGCGGTTCACTTGCAAGTGGACGTGGTATCAGCAAGAAAAATCGCTCGAAAGGCTCAGAGCACACAGTCCCGCCTGGGGCAGCAGAAATCGTCAGTTTATTTATGATCTGCGCTGTTTTTACGCGAGTCATGAAATCTTCGAATAGATATTCTTTGAGATATTTCAGCAAATAGCATTATCGCCTTTAATGGAGGACTACTTCAGGCTGGTAGACCTGAGAAAGTACTGCCCTCGTAAATGCGCGCCGATCACTTGAGGAGACATTAGTAAATACACCGGAGAGAGTTAAGCCCATATGATCGACATTTAAAACACCCAAGTCTTTTCCAAAAGTACTAAACATTTGATCCTTTACCAAAAGAAGTCCATCGCTTTCTTCTTGGATAGGACTAACAGGCCACAGCACTCTTAGAATCATTCTAGTGGCAAAACCGTATTGTTCCGGTGTAGCAGAGCTGCGAACGTAAAAAACTCTATCAGAAATATTCTTGACCTTGGCCTTGAGAACGTCTTGGCTCAACTCTGCCCACAAATTATTCATGTAGCGATGAAATCGCTGAAACGCTTTGTCGAATTCTAAACTAACTTTTGAGGGATCCAGAGTTTCATATCCGTCTCCAAGTACGAACGAAGCTGCCCAAAATTGCAAGCCATAGCCCGCATAACCCGAAGACACAAGGGGACTACCTCTCAAGGCCCCCTGAATAATAACGGCCCGATCAACCATCCCCTGCAGAACTAAGTCAGGATATTCTAAAAGCGTGTAGAGGCATTCTGCGCCTCCCTTGCTATGGCAAAACAGGACGACAGGCTTATTGTTCTTTGCATATAACTCTTTAACTGCATGATAAATATTCTTCGCGTTAAATGAAATACCTTGAAATGAGGAGGGACCGAAATAGGTAGATTCAGCTCCAAGGCCGTTATTCACTTCGTCCATATTATCTACATAATAGAATTTTATGATCTGACTTGCTTCATTTGCAAGCCCACTTACAAACAAGATCTGCTTATTTGTTAACAAGTCAGGAGGAACACCTTGAAAGCCCTGCATTGGGGAGTCTTTTTCAAGATCCCACCGTTCCTTTAGACTCAGATTGTCCGCTCGACTAGAATAGTTGAAAAACAAAACAATCCATATTAGGAGACAAAAACGACCTATAAGACCTTTTCCCCACATCATCTAAGGCGGAATAATTAGGCGACCATCATAAAAAAATCAACAAGATTTCATAATAAAATCATGACATAGGTAGTCCCGATCACTCTCAACAAGGTCGTTCTAAATTAGGCCTGTATGAAATCTGCCAAAAAATGACGCATGCCTTTTCCATTGAAAATAACCAGCCCCTGGGATAACGCTTTGCTCATGACTACGCCCACTAGCCAGTTTGATCCTAACAAGGCCGCGTCTTCAGATTCCGGCATATTTGGATTGCCCCATCAAGAATACGACGCAAGTCTGGTCTATCTACCTGTGCCGTGGGAAGCTACCACCTCTTATGGCGGCGGAACGTCGAAAGGCCCTTCAGCCATTCTGAAAGCCAGTAAACAGGTCGACCTTTACGATACGGAAGTTCTGAAACCCTACGAAGCAGGACTGTACATGGTTCCTGAATCCAAAGAGGTCATCAGCTGGAATAGGCAGGCTAAGATCCTAGCTCAAAGAATTATCCAAGCCGGGATAAACGAGGACAATATTGAAAGCTATTCAGAGTTTGAAGAAGTTCTGGACGCTGTCAATTTGCTCAGTGAACAAGTCAATGCCTCTGTTTATGCTGAGTCAAAGCGTATCTTAGATGCAGGTAAGATTCTTGCGGTGGTTGGTGGCGATCATTCTTGCCCCTTCGGCGCTATGAAAGCGATTTCTGAGAAACATGCATCGTTCGGAATTCTTCACTTTGATGCACATTCCGACACACGTTGCGCATACGAAGGTTTCACCTGGTCACATGCATCTATTATGTACAATGTCCTTGAGGCTCTTCCGCAAATGACTCGACTCGTTCAAGTCGGAATCCGTGACGTCTGCGAAGAAGAAATAAATTACATTCAGTCAAAGAAGGATCGCGTCAAATTGTTTTTGGATCGAGACCTCGCACAAAGAAGACTCGAAGGCGTTCCCTGGGCGCACACCTGCGAGAAAATCATCGCAGAGTGCCCTGATAAAGTTTGGGTTTCATTCGACATCGACGGACTCGATCCAAGATTTTGTCCACATACCGGCACACCCGTTCCTGGCGGCATTGATTTTCACGAAGCAAACTATCTCCTCGGACGCCTTGTAAAAGCCGGGAAAAAAATTATTGGCTTTGACTTGAATGAAGTCGCACCAAATCCAAACGATGAAACAGACGAATGGGATGCAAACGTCGGCGCACGACTGCTCTACAAGATGACGGGTTGGACTCTGGTTAGCCAGGGTAAAGCAAGAACGCTAGACCTTGCGTAAAGCCGACCCAAAACAGTTGCACCATATTAAAGAACTCCCGCCCGGGAGATTCTTTTCAGGTAGGGAACAGCGACCACGTGTCGCTGTACACCTATAAAGGCTGGCTCGACCTCCCCGTAAACGAGGAGGATTGCGCGAGCCATCCTATTCAATCCAATTGACAGAGTCTTGCGAACCATGTATTTCAGCAACAAAAGTTGTTAGGGGAAGCTGGCGAGAATCCAGCACTGTGCCGCAACGGTGATCTTAAATAGTTTAAGCAAGTCCGAATGCCTAGCAAATAACCATCAAACCCGAGCAGGTAAAAAAAAATGAAAACAAAACTTATTTTATTTGTCTTTTTCCTAAGTTCTCTGACTCATGCTAAAAGCTTTGTCGATCCTAGTTACTTCCATGGTTGCACCCCCGAGATGGGTAAAGTTTCTTGCGATGGAAAAATTTACATCGCCTACGGTGGCGGATATGGACTTGAATATTTTCCTCAGAATATTAGCGGCTATCCTGATGGAACAGGCGATAGTGCGCCACAATGGCAAGCGGACAAACTATTATCACTTGGACATAGCGGATTTATTACTCTCAGGATGACTGAAGCCATTCGCAATGAGCCAGGTCCTGATATTCGTGTTTTTGAAAATCCTTTTTATATTGGTGGGGATAAATTTTCTGCCTTTATGGAATGGGCCTATGTCGAAGTGAGTCAAGATGGCATCAACTTTTTTCGCTTTCCACACTCCGTGGCCCATCCGAATACTACTAACCCATATGATGTCTTTAATCTTGCTGGAGTATTTCCAGTATATGCAAATATAAATAATGATCCCTTTGCGCCACAAGTGCTTGACGAATCCGGCAGACGGATTCCGGGCCGAGGCCCCGGTGGTGATGACTTTGATTTGTCGACGTTAAATGAACCGTTGGATTGGATCCAATACATTCGCATTGTTGACGCAAAAGAGGGTTCGGCTCAACCCTCGGGCAAAGGATCCGAAGGTTTCGATCTCGATACCGTGGTTGGCTTACATTAAGATACCGACGACCATCACGACGCGAGAGAAGTAAC
>JABDFB010000049.1 GCA_013286765.1 Deltaproteobacteria bacterium | reverse complement strand
CGAGGGCGTCGGCGCCGTTAATACTGAGTAAGGTACTGGATAAAAGGAGTACGGATAGAGAGCGATAGGGTTGGATCATAGGATGTTATATATAGCATTTAAGTGTATATATTTATAGTGTAATCAATTTAACAAGTGTATAAAATATTTACGATTTATTCGTATCTTTGCAATATTATTCCGAATTAAATTAGCGGGGGCAAATAGCCCCAGCGGGGAAGCTTCGTTCTATTTGCTATTGTTTTCTGCAGGAGCATTCCGCTTATACATGCTAGTATGTGCATGCTGAGCTGGGATGTTAGAAACGTGAGCAAATCCGCCCTTAGTGAAAACGTCGTATTTTATCCTTTCCGGCTTAAAGGCACCGTTAAGGGATAACTCTACTAGGTCCCTCATCGGGAAGATGTATCTTTGAAGATCGGATTTGCTGATGTGGTTACCTTGGTCCACATAATCTAACCTAAGGGATTTCAGGCGATTCATTTGACTGATCATTTTTAGTTTTTTAGACGAGAGGGGGCTATTGGAAATAGTAAGATTTCTAAGTTGATCCATCCCGCTAATCTGAGCAAAAGCCTCATCTGTCAGATGAAGGTCAGCTATTTTTAGTGCTTGCAGGCCCTTACATTCTCGTCTTACTAGAGAGAGAAGATCCGTAAGTTTAGCTTTCTCTCGAAGGCTGAATCGGGTAACTTTGAGACCCATTAAGTCTAGGGACTGTAGGGTGCAACCATAGTCTGTGATGTACTTTTCCTTAATGTATTTTATAAAAGATCCGACGTCTTTTAGTTCTGGGGTCGTCTCTTGTACTTTGTGAAACACTAAGTCAACGGATGGTTGATCTTCGTGTCGCTTCTTTTCGGGCCTATTTTCAAGCCAAGCTGCAGCTTCAAGGTCGCCTTTCTCTTTAGCTTCTTTGACAAACAAGTTTATCGCTTTTTTTCGAGTCTCTTCTGGATCTCTAAAAGTTTCACTATACCGATATAAGTCTCGGCCATAGAGGAATTGGGAATGGTAGTACTGTCCCTGGTATGTACGATACTTGGTGTTGTCTGCGGTTGCACTGCTCTTGCCTTTTGCTTCGTAATATTCCTGTTCGGCTAAACTCTTTGCTTTCCGGAAAAAGTACCGCGATGCGTCCGGGTATTCGTTAAAAAGTTTGCCCACTTTATAATAGTCTTCAGCTTTCGGTTCGTCTTTTGATTGGCTTGTTTTGGAATCGTGTTGTTTCTCAAATTCACTCAATACCGTTCCCGCCTCTTCCACGCCTTTGTGTTGGTCTAGAGCCTCTAATATTTGTTTACCTACGTTTCGTAGGACCTTTTGGAATGTTTTCTTACTCATTTGTGCTGGCGATTTAGTTTTGAAAGGTGCATGTCCGGACAAGAACGCAGTTCCCATCGCTGCGAGACGTGCCTTGGTTCCGAAACCGCCCTTGAATTGCCCGTCGAAAAAGTTGAGCTTCGGTAAAAGGTCAAAGTCATGAGGGTATTGAAGGCCCTCGGATCCGTTTCTGGCGGGAGTTTCAGCAACGAGAAGAGTTCTCAGTTTGCGTAGTTTTGTAATATGTTTTTTGAAATGGGCAACGGTTAGATTGGTTCCCTTGAGATTTAGATAGTCTAGCGACGTGATACCAGCGATGGCTTCATAATCTTCGTCTTTCAAAGTCAGACCTTCTAGGTTTAAGTAAGTCAGCGTCTCACAGCCCTGCAAAGTGGTGAGCAGATCTTTGAGTCCGGATTGTTTTCGGTGCTTTACAAAGAAGCGTTGCTTGAGGCCCGCTAAGTCAACTTCTTTCAGAGTGCATTTCTTGTCTGTTTGGAATCGTTGCTTAAGGGCTTCTGTAAGTTCCGCTGGATCTATGTCAACTGGGGATAAAAAACCTTGACCGTACATCCAATCAAACCGTTGCTGAAAGGTAGCAGGAGAACTCGTGTTTTCACAGTCTTTGCCTGGCCTTTTTTGCTCCGAACAATCACTTTTATGTGCTGCGAGCGGGGCGTGCACTGTTTTTACTGTGAAGTCTAGGTCCCTGTGGGATTCTTTTCGCTCACTTGTATCTGAATCTGGGTCTGGATCTGAATTTGATTCTGGCTCTTCCTCAGTGGTGCTAGGTGCGTCTTTACTGGATTTGTGTTTATCGGTCTTACCACCCGCGAGAAGAGTCGGGGTGCTTAATAAAAGCGCCATTGCCATAATGGCAAGGGGGAGGGATGGTCGCTGGAATTTAGAGAATGTCGTCATAATCAAATAGCCTTTCTATAGTAACTAAATATCATTTTAGTACGATACGAAAGGATTTAGAATGTGTTATTACAGACTGCGTTTAGCGGGACACGGAGCTTTCCCGAAGCCTTATTTGTCCTAAGTCAGTCGGAGCAATGGTTCCCGGACGAAGGACATTAACAACTTCTAAATCCTTTAAGCCTCTCATCGTAAGAATGTGCTTTTTAAAGGCGGTCTCGTTGGTCTGGTTGCGCTTATTATTCGGAAAAGCTAAGACTAGCTTTTCCAAACGGTCCATCTGACCGATTTCTTTCAACTGGCCGGAGGAGACAGAAATGCCATTAAATCTGAGAGTCCGGAGTTGATCCATCTGGCGGATCTCCCTTACGTCTTGATCTGAAAGACGGGTATTGCCGAGGGTGAGTTCTTGTAGCCCTTTACATTCGTGCCGTAATAGAGAGAGAAGATCGACGAATTTAACCTTTCGGCCGCTACGAGAATTAATATCGGTCAGGTCTACCGATTGGAGGTCACAACCAAAGTCGGGGTCGATGTATGCACGTTTGATGTAGGTAAATACAGAGTCGAGGTCTTTTGCGCTTTCAGAGGCTTTCATAGTATTGAAGGTAAATTTCGCTTTATCCAAGCCAGCTTTTCTATCTTGTTTCAATTCCTTTTCTCTCTCGTTGAAATGCGTGAGCCAGTGCTCAGCATCAAGGTTGTTATGCTTTTTGGCCTGTTCGATACGTTCGATGGCTTCCGCTCTTTTTTTCTCAAGTTCGGCTGGCGATTTTGCTCGTAATACAGAGGTTTTGTATAAAGCCAGACCATGACGGAATATAGAATAGTTATACCGTTCCTTATAGGAGCCTTGTTCGACGTTGGAATACCGGGCTCCTATGTCTTGTGCCTTCGATAGGTTCATCGCTTTTTCGAAAGCAAAGTGCGCAACATCGGGATAGCTGTTTATCAGAAGTTGGCCTATGCGTTCATAAGTTCGTGCGTCCGGATCAGGCGTGCTTCCCCAATCTATCGGTTCTTGGAGCAGACGTGCCGCATCTTCGGAGTCTTCTTCGCTGGTAGCTTGCAAAATTTCTCTGCCGAGTGTTGTCAGGGCTTTCCGCATAGTCGGATTTTTTGACTCATTTTTAAATACAGACGCAAGATCTGGTGGCAGTTGTCTGAATCCTCTATACGTTTGGGACAAAGTACTACCGAGGTTATCAAGTTGAACTAATGTTCCAATTGCATCTTTGAGAGATCCATCAAAGAAATCAATTTTTGGTAAGTGATAGAAATCGCGAGGATAGAGAAGATCTCGCACTAGGCGTCTATCTTTAGACGGTTTGATCAAGAGCGTCTTTAATTTGGTCAATTTTGTTTCAGTCCCGCCGATGGTGTCTTTAAAAAGTTCGGGGGTTAAGTTTGTATTTCTGAGATTTAGGTATTTCAACGAAGACATCTCCGCAATAATCACAAAGTCTTGCCTTTTCAGAGTTAGGCCTTCGAGGTTTAAGTGCGTGAGATTTTGGCACTGTCCGAGCAAATCCAGGATATCATTTAGCCCGGATTCATTTCTGCTTCCAACAAACCAACGTTGTTTTAGTCGTGAAAGATTAACTTGAGTCAGAGTGCACTTGCCATCATTTTCAATACGTTGCCGAAGTAGTTCCGTAAAAGTCTTTAGATCGATGTCATATGTAGTTTCTATTTTTCCATTATTGTAGTGATAATCGAAGAGTAGTTGGTCATTCTTTTTGCATTTGGGAGATTTCTTTGAGTCTGCACAGCGGTTAGCGGGCTCGAGCGCTTTCTGATTCGGAGGTTCTAAGTTTTTATTTCTACTTGAGTTACCTGCGAAGAGATTCGACGGATTGAATGCAATCGCCATCGCGATTGCGGCGAATCCAAAAAAAGTCCGGAGAAGAAGAGACTTCTGGAGTTTTATCGTTAGTTTCATTTGATTCCACCTTGTCTTAAGTAGGCTTGCTTTAAATAAATATCCGCATCCTGCTTATAGTAAAAATTGAAGTACTGAAAATCTTGTTTTGTTAGTGTTCCGGGAAGAAAAGCATTCCTGAGTCCTAAGCTTGTTAAATTCCTCATATTGAAAACATAACTTTCGAGATCCGATTTACTGATGTGATTACCTTCTTGGCTATACTGTAAGTGCAGTGTCGTTAAGCGATTCAACCGATGGATTGCTTTCAAACGCTTGGATGAGAGCGGAATATTTTGCAGGTGGAGTTGGGTCACTTGGTCCATTTGACTGAGCTCTTCCCAATCTCTATCGGTGAGGGGAACGTTATCGAGTTTAATTGTCCTTAGATCTTTGCATTCTCGTCGTACTTGAGCGAGAAAGCTGGTGAAATCAGATCTTTCACCTGGAGGAATTTTGACATTACCTAAATCTAGCTGTTGGAGGGTGCAGCCATAGTCGCTGAAATACTCCTGTTTCTTACCTCTTATTATCGCCTTAATACCGATTTGGTCTTGAACACGAGGGTGATAAGTAAACTCAACGACGGAATCTCGACGCTTCGCCTGTTTTTCGTGCTTAGCTAATCCATCGAGCCATTGCTGAGCCGGATTAGTGCGTTTATATTCTCCCATTTGAGCAATCGATTGCATTTGTCGTTCTGCCCATTCACGATTTTCTTTCAAGTCGCTATATTTGTATAAATCTCGGTTATATTCAAATGCGGAACGCTGGTAGCGTTGTTGATAGCTAGCGTTTCCACCTTTTCGTTCTTCGTCATTGTTATCAGTATTTTCTACCGTCGCTGCTTTTCCGAAGAAATAGTGAGCTACATCTGGGTATTCACTGAAGAGTTCGCCTATATCGGAATAGTCTTTGGCAGTTGGTTCAACTGTTTTCTCATTTTTTGTTCGGTGTTTATCTGAAGGCCGGTGCAGTATTGCTAGGGCCTCGTTGACGGGCCTTTTCTTATCGTTCGCCAGTTCGTCTAGGATTTCTCTGCCGACAGTCCGTAATGCCATTTGATAAGTCTTTTTATTACTTGGAATTTTTACCGGAAAAGGAGCATGGCCATCAAAAAGGGCGGCTCCCATAGCGGCGCGACGTACTATTGTTCCAAAACCACCCCGGATTAATCCATCGAAATAGGTGAGTTTTGGTAAGAGGTCAAAGTCATGAGGGTACTGAAGTTCCGAAGCCTCAACTCTCAGGTTGTCTCCCGAGCCAACGTACTTCCGCTTATTGGCCGGAGACGGGCTAATCAGTAGAGTCTCTAATTTGGTCAATTTTGTAATATAAGTTCGAAAATCATCAGCGGTTAAATTGGTTCTCTGGAGGTTTAGCTGTTTTAAAGAAGTCATTTTGGAGAGGATTTTAAAGTCCTCCTGCTTCAGGGTCATGCCCTCGAGGCTCAGGTAAGTTAAACTGGGACACTTTTCTTGAAGCAAAGTTAGGAGTTCGTGTAGTCCAGAGTTTTCTCTAAATCTTACAAAGACGCGCTGCTTGAGTCCTGATAAGTTAACTTCTTCCAGTCCGCAGTTCCTATCTTCTGTGATTTGCTCTCTAAGAGCTGTCGTAAAAGTTTCTAAGCTAGAGCCTTTCTTTGCTTCCAATACCCCGTGGTTGTAACGTTCCATTTCTCCTATAGAAATGTCGTCGATAGTTGGTGTTTTACATTCTTTGGCTGGTTTGTGTGAGTCCGGGCAATGACCAGACTTATGTCCGGTGAGTTGCCCGTGCAGCCGATTTGCGTCGTGTAGGCCTTGGGTGTCCGGAATATTTGCCTTACTCCCACCGCGTGCATAGAGGGTCGATGGATTCAAACCAATCGCTATTGCAATTGTGGCTAGAAGAAGTGGATATTTTAGAAGCTTAATGAATGTTCGCATTATTCACGCTTCAATTCATGTTTCGGTTCCCGCGTGAAAATCTGTGCATCGTTCGGATGCAAAGGAGCGTCTCCTTCGAACTCGAATCGTTTAAACAGAGCGGGAGACCCTCTTCCATTGAGATAAGCTCCACGGACGTCTAAATTGTTCAAGCCTCGCATGGGAAGAATATATCTTTCGAGATGAGACTGACTGAGATGGTTACCCCCAGTGCTATAAGTTAAATCGAGTCCTTGTAACCGATCCATCTGGCCGAGCACTTTCAACTGACTAGACGAGAGAGAGATATCATTCAGACTGAGGGTTTTCAGTTGGTCCATCTGGCTTATTTCTTTCACGTCTTGATCGGTAAGATGAGTCTCATTCAGAACGAGTCTTTGAAGTCCTTTACATTCTTTTCGTAATAGAGAGAGTAGGTCCGCAAGTTTCAGCTTTCGGCCGTATTGGAATCGGGGATTGACGAAACCAGTGAGGTCTGCTTCCTTTAAGGTACAGCCGTATTTGTCTGTAATATAACGTTGTTTGATAAAGGCGACTATAGAGTCTGTGCCTCTGTCCCTTATATATTCGTTAGGTAGCATAGAGTGGTCACCAGTAGCCTTCCAATTCTGAAATTTTAATTGATAAAGCCAAGTTTTGGCATCTTCGACATTACCGTTGCTGGCGTCGGTAATCTTATTTTTTGCGATTTCTGCCTGCTTCTCTTGGTCCTGTTTATCTGCAAATTCTTCGCGGTATTTGTATAAATTGCGGCCATAGCGGAACAGAGATTCGTAATATTCGGCTTCTTTATCTTTGCGTTTTTCTTCTAGGACCCTCTTGGTGCTCGGGTTCCAGAAGTCCTTAGCTTTATTGGCTTCACTCCTTGCTTGATTCTTTGCTTCTTCGAAAAAGTACTGTGCTACTTCGGGGTGGCCCTTAAAATGGTTCCCCATTTTGAAATAGTCATCCGCTGTTGGTTCTTCGCGAGCTTCTCGCTCTTCTTCTGGATGGTCTTTCAAGATTTTGGCAGCTTCAGCAACTTTCGCGGTTCGCGATTGCACTAACATTCTTCTACCGATGTCCTCTAAAGCTCTTTTATAGTTCTCGAATTGTGGGCTCCATTCCCACGTGTCATCAAAATAAGTAGGGTCTTCTGAAAAGGGGTCTTTTCCAGCGAGGAGTTGAGCTCCTTGAGCCGCGAGTTGTTGCTTACTTCCCATTGGACCCGTAATACGTCCATCGAAAAAAGTGATACTGGGCAAAAAGCCAAAATCACGTGGATACTGGAGATCTGGTAGCACTTTTCCACTTTTGGTTGGGTTGACAAGAAGAGTTTGTAATTTTGCTAATTTAGTATTACGTCCGCCAACAGCTGCTTTAAATTCAGCGCCGGTTAAATTCGTCCTTCTGAGATTGAGGTATTCTAATCCGGACATTCCGTCGATAGCTTTAAGGTCTTCCTGTTTCAGTGTGAGGCCTTCGAGGCTAATGTGAGTTAAACTTTCTGAACACTTCTCTTGGAGCAAAGTGAGAAATTCGGCTAGTCCAGATTTTTCTCGGTAGCTGACAAAGCGGCGTTGCTTGATTCCAGATAAGTCCACCTTCGTCCAATGGCAACTTCCGCTGGTGTTGAGACAATGTCTCAGTTGTTTTGTTATATCCGCTAGCTCTTCGACAGAACCCTTTAGTTTTAGTTCTTTTGTATTGTGATTCATGTAGGCGTTACATTGAAGTACGACACTTTGCGAAGGAATGTCGCTACAAGTGTTGCCGCCTTTATGTGATTTTTCGCATGCTTCACGTCGTGCTGAGAGGTGACTGAGCTCTCTACTACCTGGATTTGCCAAATCAATACTTTGAACACTATCCGGCAAACTTTTGGAATTGCTACCCCCCGCATGAGCATTTAGCGGAGGCGCGATTGCGGCAATGACCAGAAGAAGTAGTGATTTTGGCATCCTCGATCTCTCACCTGTCGTGCGTGTTTTCATAATAACAACCCTTGTGTCCTTTCAATATTCATCTAGAAATATATACTAATGATATTTTGCTACGATTGAAACTGTGTTGATTGAAACTGTGTTTTAAGCGACATGGGTCATTGTAAATAGCGAGCGGTGAGGGCCACTATTTGCATGGCGGCGCTATTCGTGCTACATCAGGGCACCTATGGCAGCTGAAAGACTTCAGAAAATCTTGGCAAAAGCAGGAATCGCCTCACGAAGAGGGGCCGAAGACCTTATCTCAGAAGGACTCGTCACAATTAATGGGAAGGTGGCCCAACTAGGGGATAAGGCCATTTGGGGAAAAGACGCGGTTAAAGTGAAAGGTAAGCTCCTGCAATACGGGACAGCTACTCACGAGCCGCTCTATTTTGCGCTTTATAAACCAAAAGGGATGATCTCGGCTTTGGTCGATCCGCAAGGGCGGCCGACGATAAAGGATTTGATTAAAGGGATCAGGACACGGGTTTTTCCGGTTGGGCGGTTGGATTTCAATAGCGAAGGTCTGCTTCTTTTGACGAATGATGGGGATGCGGCCGAAAAAATTCAAAAAGACGAAGATTTGGTAAGAGTGTACGAAGTCAAAGTAAAAGGCCACCCCGAGCAGCGAGATCTAGCAAAGCTAGCCAAAGGCGTTGCGGTGGGTGAGTTCCGTAAGAAGCTTCTTAGGCCTGCATCTGTAAAACTTAAAGAAGAGTTGGATCATAAGTCCTGGATTGAAGTAACCGTCGAAGGTGGCGGCGCATTTGACGTCAAAGAATTGTTTATGACGGCTGGTTTTTTAGTAGAACGTGTTGTGCGTACGGCGATCGGTTCGTTGAGTATTAAAGGCCTAACGCCAGGTCAGATTCGTCCGATCAAAGCGATTCATTTGAAGGCGCTTTTGCAGAAGGACGGATCGGCGGAATCTTAGGCCAAAAAGACATTTTGCTAATTACTTATTCCGTATTCGATTACTAACGTTGTCTTATAAACTCCCGCACCGGCTTGAGTAAAGTCTGCTACAAAATTATAGATGAGTGGGATAGCGCTAGATCCGCCGAAGTCAGTCATTCCAAGGACATACTGAGTTGTGGGTATGGTGATGATTTGAAAGACAGCGGCATTGGCAGTGTTTAGGCCGATGAGTGGGAGACCTGTTGCGACGCCGGGACTTGAGTTTGGAAGTCCGCCGTAGAGAGGAGCTCCGTAATTAATATCGCTATTGTAGATTCCTGGAATGGGTGTTCCGGTGGTGTAGGATCGGATAAAAGCTTTGGTACATTTTTGATCGCCGTCCGATCCACAGATTTTTAAGTTGTTATCAAAGAGATCAATAATCGAGATAGTTCCGAGATTGGTAATTGCGTTTTTAGTGATCGTCAAAGGATTGCCTTTGAAACCAGAAAGATCCGTAGAAATATAAGAAGATGCTGAATTCGTAATCGTTACACCTGTTGTTACGGTAGTGGCAGCAAGTGGTGCTAAGGCAGCATTCGGACTGTTGGTGGTGTCGGAGCCTACCGTAATGGTAATTTTTGATTTGATGATGGCACCGTCCGTATCTAAACCTAGACTTTCTTGAGACGGCTGTTGTTGACCGCAGGAAATTGCGAGAAGGCTGCAAATTATTCCGGTGGGAATTAGTTTACTACTATCAATATTATTTTTTGAAATTTTCAAAGACATGTATCCACTCCTTGGTTACATTAAATGCGCTAGCTACTATTATATTTATCTTTTTCAAATTTAATATAAAAATAACAATGCGTGCGACGGAGATTTCTGTCGAATTACAGACTTGTTTTAGTGGATGTAGCTAATTTCAGTACGTCTTTGGTGAGGAGTTCCATTTGTTCACGGTTTTTGGTGTCGTAAATTCCCCGAATTCGTCTCTGATCATCTAGTACGTAAATATTAGTAGTGTGTATAAATGAGGATGCATCCGTCTTTCCAAAAGCACCGTCAGCTTTAAATATCTCTCTGCCAACTCGATAGATTTCCGTTCGATCACCCGTTAATAATGACCACTGTGAAAGATCGATCTTTCGCATTTTCGCATATTTCCCCAATACTTTTGGAGTATCGTTTTCCGGCATTACAGAAAAGGAATAAATCCAGACTGACTTACTTTGTTTGAGTTGTTTTTGTAACTTTTGAATGGTGAGCATCATTACAGGACAGATACTGCCGCACTTGCAGAAGAAAAAATTTACAAGCGAGATTTTTCCGTTCAGACTCTGTTCGGTGACACGGGTTCCATTTTGGTCAACCACGTTGAGGGAATTCACAGTAGCAGGAACGTAGGTTTGATTGTCTTTTTTGCTTTCAAACTCCCAATAAGGGGTCAAAGTCTGCAAATCAAAATAGGGGAGAGGTCGGTCAGACCATCCTGTTTTGGGAATCGAAAATGACAGAAAAGTGAGAAGAATGACCAAGATAGCGTCAAAATGGATTCTATTTTTTTTGTGCATTATTTTTCTCCTGGTCTTTTTGTCTCCATACAGAGCGAACCACCATCTAGTCCGTAAATCCGGCCTTCTCTTTTAGAATAATTAGTGAACGTTTTTCCGTCCGAAAAAAATATTTGTTTGTCGGTTTGTACGCCGTTAGCAAACTCGTCTCGGCGAAATACCTTGCCGCTCAGGTGCCACTGAATTTGGGTACCATCCAAAAATCCATCCTTAAAATGGTATTCGAAGCGCTTTGGTCCTTCTGAATACCAACCGAGTTGGACACCGTCGCGTTTCCCTTTACTAAAATGCCCTAAAATGATTAAGCGCCCGTTTAAAGCATATTCTTTAGCGAATCCATTTTTTAGCCCATCTTTGGTTTCAGTTTCTCTATATAAGAGTCCGTTTTCGTATCGTTCTACGACTACATTAGAACGAGGGTGGAGCTCATATCCGACTATGGAAAGAATAAGAACAAAAGTCCAAAAGCGATAATTATTTAAGATCCCGTACATCCCGTGCACGTCCCCGGTGTTCCATAGTAATAACGAATGCCTGCTGTGGTTTGGGATGGGCTTTGACTATTTAAACCGGTCGGAACCGTCATGAATGCCCCACCGTTGCCATGCCCAGTCATAAACCAAGTGTCGACCCAGGTCCCAGCACAACTGGCTGTGACCCCGGTGTTCAGTGTATCATTTGTTTCGCCATCGTCGGGAGACTTAGTTGCTCCTGTACGATCATAGCAACCTTCCCATTCGGTCAAATGGTAATGAAAGGTATTTCCTGAGTTTGAAATGGGATCGACACCCGTGTGTCCGCCATATTTATACAAGGTACTACTGGTTCCGGCGGTCTGAAGCATTGATGTGCTTCCCGGTATTGAGCCGTTATAATCCTTACGACCGTAGATGAAAAAACCATCTCTCATAACTCCAATGAGGCTACTGTCATTATAAGAGATAGAATAAGGTTCACTGTGGTAGTGGTACTGACCGTTTGCAGGATGCCCTTGGCACTGATCGAACGATCCCGCTTCGGCAAAGATATTATCAGTGGCATCTGCCAAGTTATTGTAAATTCCGATGCCATTTATAGAAACTCCGACGATTCCTGCAGACATTGTTTTTGTTCCAGATGATGTCGGTGAAATTGGGATATTCATAGATATACTCTGGGATGAGATCGTGCTTGGATCAGGATACGTCGTAGTATAGGCCGAGTAAACGGAGGCAAAGGTTCCAGCGACTGTGTAGCCATTGGCAGTAAAGCTATAGGACCCGGACGTTTCATAATAATTGCTTGTATAGTCGGGTAGGTCGACAATAGTTACTGTTACATAGGTGGCGTTGGAAAAAGTCGTGGTCGAGCTACCGCTGGAAGTTGCTAAACCCAGTACAACATTGCAAGAAAAGTTGAGCCAATTTCCACTCAGACCCAATGCCTCACGAGCACTTTTGCAAGAGGAGGTATCACGAGTGAGCTGCTCGCATGTGCCGCCATACGGAGTGGTGACACTTAACAGACTACTGATGTTGGCATTGATAGCTCGTGTCGATGACGTCGAAGTAGTTGTCGAATCCGTACTTTTGGCGCAACTCATAAAGATGGCAGCAGCTGTGGCGCTTAGTGTTAGAGTGGCCGCAATTCCAAGAAACCATTCTCTTTTCATTAATTAAACCTCTTTAATAATATAATAAAAGAGATTTAATAAATTGAACAGGATGGTTTGCTCACCTCCCCTTTCAAGGGGAGGTGAGCAAACCTATGAAGTCGACACTTCTTCAAACGCTAATTCATAGAGCCCTTGGCTTCTTTGATTGGTACGGTTGTCAAAATAAAATTTATTTACCTATTGACCATTCTCGCTAGGAGGTGATTGTAGCTGTACGACTTGTTCACCCTGCGCGCCTGCGGCATTCGGAGTGCTTGCGGCGCCCAGTGAACCATCCGGAGTACCGCCTGCAGCAAGTTGTTGTTGCTGCTGTTTCGCGAGCAATTCTTGGGCGCGGAGTTCTTCGAGATAAGGCGTTGACGATGGAATCGAATGAACGCGTTCGCGAATGTCTTTTAGGATTTTCTCATCCTCTTTTGGATCATAGTTAATCAATGAACTATGATCTGACTTCATTTCGTTGACTAGGCGGCGCATTTCCTTGACTCTGGGATCTTCGTCTTCTGGGTTCTTCGTTTCAGACGCGGGGATCATTTGGCCGAGTTCCCTGAGCGAAGGGAGCGAAGTAAGATCCTTTAGTCCGAAAATTTCGAGAAATTCTTGTGTCGTTGAGTAAAGCATGGGACGGCCAGGAAGTTCGGAGCGGCCCGAGATATTAATGAGTTTCTTGTCCATCAGACCGCGAATAAAATAAGACGAGTCGACACCTCTGATTTTGTCGATTTCTTCTTTCATTACTGGTTGTTTATAAGCAATGATGGCAAGCGATTCCATCATTCCGCCAGAGAGTCGCTGGGTCTGTACTTTCACTAGTTTTTGCGCTAAGGATGACCGGCCAATTTTTGTGCGCAGTTGATAACCACCCGAGACTTCAGTCAATTCGATACCGTGATGAACGGACTGGTATCTTTCTGCCATCGCCGCAAGTGCTTGTTCAAATAAAGACCGTTCAAAGTGTGGCCCGAGCAGCTCATGGAGGCGGTTGAGCGGCATCGGACGATCTGAAATAAAAAGCAGAGATTCAATGCAAGACTGGATTTCTTCGAGATCTAGCTGCTGACCCAAAATCACAGGTTCGGCTGCAGCTTCGGCTTTCAGCTGATCTCGTCGAATTTCTTCTTCTAATGCTTTGTCTTCAGCAATTTGCGCGGCAAGTTCAACCTCGGGATCATGCTGGTATTCAATAATTTCCGTGACTTCAATTTTTGCTTGGTCTTCTATCGCTTTGGCAAGTTTATTAAATTGATCTTCGATAGACTCGCTGTTGCCGTCAGATTCGGCGCTCCTAGATTCAGTGTAATCGGACCCACTGGAATCTTCGTCTTTGCCTGCTGTATCGTCCGCTGCAACGTCACTAACTGCGCCTTCGGCTTCGGTATTTTCTTCAGTAGTGGGTTCCGCGCTTTGCTCAACTGCATCAGCGTCAAGTCCTTCGTCCACTTTTTCTTCCTCGATCTCGAATCCATCGAGATCTTGATCAATATTCAGTTCGTTCTCGATTTCTTGAGCGTCAGATATCTCATGAGTGTTAATTTTGTAAAGATCATCCACTAGCGTGACGATCTTACTTTTTTCATCGGACATCTTTTTATCTTTTTTTCTTGCCATAATCCATTCTCTTTCTCACTGAGGACTAAGCGCTTCTGACACAAATGCTGACGCGGGTGCTGCCTGCGGCGCAGAGACTGTCTGTTCAATATTATCGAATCCTGAAGCCAGGTGGATATCGAAACCCTTTAACGATTCTAGCAACTCTAGATAGATTTCCGCGTAAGCCTTCTCTTGGTGGACCCGCATCTTCTTGAGTCGAGACAATTCAAGGGCCGCCAGAAAGGTCACGACAATTTCAGAACGGGTGGGTAATTCCGATAAAAGATGGTGCAATTCAATTAATTTGTTGAGCGGTATGCGATCCGCAAATTCCATGATTTTGTCGGTCAGTGAAACGGTCTCTTTTTTCAGTATAGAGGTGCGCTTGCGTGCACGTACCAAGAGATCCTGATAGCAAAGAGCGAGTGCCGTCATTTCCATCGTTTTCCAGACGCGCTCGACGGGAGGTTTGCTATTCGCTCGCGTAAACACATCTTCACCCAAACGGGGAAGTTCGGCGAGGCGTTGTCCGGCCTCCAAAAAACGCTGGTGTTCGAGAAGCTGCCGGATGAGTTGTTCCTGTGTCAGCGTCTCTTCTTCGGCACCACCCATTCCGCCATTTGCACTGGTTTCTTGCGGCAGTAATGCTCGGCTCTTCCATTGCAAGAGCGTCGCAGCCATGACCAAGAACTCACTGGCCATATCGAAATTGAGTTCCTGCATAAGTCGAATATAAGCAAGATACTGATCCGTGATTTTAGTAATGGAAATTTTCGAAATATCGAGTTCGTGACTTTGAATCAAGTACAGTAAGAGATCTAACGGCCCTTCGAAACTCTCCAGACGAACTGTGATAGACACTCTTTGGCTCATACTTATAGTTTCTCTTTATTATTTATTCTAAGATGAACAGCTAATTCGTGCAATCCTTCTGTTAAAACCTTCCTGCTATCAGTCCCATTCTTTCATAGACCTTAGATAAAGTCTCTTGGGCGCGTTCGCGTGCAGCTTGGGCCCCCTTGTGGAGCAGGCTTTCTAAATAGGCTTGATCCGCCAGAAGTTCTGCACAGCGTGTACGGATGGGGGCAACCGCTGAGGCGACTATCTCTGCTGTTTCCATTTTGAGATGCCCATATTGCTTGCCAGCGTATCGGCTGACGATCATGTCAGTCGATTGACCTAAAATCGCACTTTGAATGTTGATCAAATTACGAACCCCGGGCTTTTGCTCCTCATAGGTAACTTCCGTCCCAGCATCCGTTACAGCTCTTTTGATTTTCTTACGAATATCGTCATCGGAATCATCCAAAAAAATTGTCCCACTCGTGTCTGTATCCGATTTAGACATCTTAGCGTTCGGATCTTGGAGACTCATAATTCGGGCCCCGGCCTTCGGTGTGTAAATCTCAGGGAGTCTAAACAGGTCCTTTCCAAAGAGATTGTTCATGCGAATAGCGAGATCACGGGTAATCTCTAGGTGTTGCTTTTGGTCTTCTCCGACCGGTACCAAATCGGTTTGATAGAGCAAAATATCAGCGGCCATCAGAGTCGGGTAAACGAATAGCCCGGCTGAGACGTTGGCGCCCTGCTTTGCGCTCTTATCTTTGAACTGAGTCATCCGGTTCAGCTCACCCATCCAGGAAAAACAAGTCAGTACCCAAGCGAGTTCGGTATGTTCCGAAACATGGGACTGAGCAAACAAAATCGCTTCATCCGGGTTAATTCCGCATGCCAGATAGGTCGCGATAGCTTGATAGGTTTGTGCCTTTAGTTGCGCGGGTTCGCGGC
>JABDFB010000048.1 GCA_013286765.1 Deltaproteobacteria bacterium | reverse complement strand
AAAATCTGTATTCTCGAAAAAGAAGATCGCCTAGGTTTTCATTCGAGTGGGCGCAATAGCGGAGTTTTACACGCTGGGTTCTACTATACTGCGGACAGTCTCAAAGCGCAATTTACTGCTCAAGGAAATAGATTTCTCAAGGACTACTGCCGCACCAAGAATCTTCACCTCAACTCCTGTGGAAAGCTGGTCGTAGCTAAGGATGAATCTGATCTTTCGCAATTTCCTGTCTTATTAGACCGAGCGCGCTCAAATGGCGTGGTTTTGGAGGAAATATCGGACGCTGAAGCCCGAAAACTGGAACCTCGGGCTACTACGTTCCGGCGTGCTCTCTGGTCGCCTGACACTGCAACCATCGATCCCAATGAGGTTATAACCAGTTTGGTAGATGAAATTCGACAGATGGGTGTCGAAGTTTTGCTTTCTTGTAAGTTCCTGGGAAAAAGCAAAGGCTTTTCCATTCGAACGTCGGTGGGAAATCTATCTTATGGTTTTTTGATCAATGCGGCAGGATTATATGCCGACAAAATTGCACAAGCTTTCGGGTTTGCGCAAGGATATCGGATATTACCATTTAAGGGCCTCTATCTGTATTGCAAAGGAAGCGAGCCTTTAAAACGGCATATTTATCCTGTTCCAAATTTGAAAAATCCCTTTTTAGGAGTGCACCACACGATTACGGTTAGTGGTGGATCCAAAATCGGACCTACTGCTATTCCGGCTTTCTGGCGGGAGCAATATCAAGGCTTGTCTCGATTCAAGTTTTCCGAATTAGCTTCGATTCTTTCAGATGAAGCACGCCTCTTTTTTTCTGCTGGCTTCGATTTTCGTTCTCTCGCGTTAGAGGAGCTCAAGAAGTACTATCGTCCCTACTTAGTAAAAGAGGCCAAACGCATGGCAAGCAATGTAGACGTTAAAGATTATAAATCTTGGGGTCAGCCAGGAATTCGCGCGCAACTTTTTCATGTAAAAACGCGTAAACTCGAAATGGACTTTCTTTTTGAGGGTGATCGACAGAGTTTTCATATTCTGAATGCTATTTCACCGGCTTTTACTTGCTCGCAACCGTTCGCGGAATATTTGCGCACTAAGATAGTAGAAAAAATGAATGCACCTTAGTTCCGCTATAAGATTGTTCTGGCCTATGGTAATCAGCTCTGTCTCCGGTCCCTGTTAAAGAGCACACTGCCGTTTTCAGCATCGATTACAATCTCGCGGCCCTGGATCATAAATTGATAGGCGATTTTGCCTTGGTTTTTACCGCTCATCCAAATTACGGGTCTTTCACTATCTGTCGGAACTGCGTTTTGGATAGAGTCCGAATGAGCTTGTGTTCTTCTAAGATTTTCGAAGGCTTTGGATTTGGCAGTTGAGGTATCGATTTTGCGTTGGTTAGAAATTTCAACTGATGGAATATAATCGGATTCTAGGACCAAAAGCTCGCCCTTGGGTCCCAGATCGACTTTTAAATGACCGGCATTTGCTAAAGGGAGACTATTATAAGTCTCCTGATAGAAGGCTTGGGCCGTAAGAGGGCCGGTTCTAATGCTGGTAGGCTGAACCGGGTAGCGGTCGTTTATTCCAACAAGGTTTTTTACCGCATCTAGAATATCGGTTGCGCGTTGTGCAACCTGCGGTGGTGATGTTGTTGTGAAATCTCGGGTGGATGCGGGCAGATTAGACCCCAGAGATCCGCGGATCGCTGTAAGGTGGTGGTTTTCGGAAAATTCGGGAGTGAAATCAAATCCAAAATTCTTCAAAAAACCGTCCCAATTCCGTTTTTCATTTTGTTCTTCATCTTCTTGTTCTTTTTTTGATTCATTCTCTCGGTTGAGGCGATTTTCCCCGCCAATAAAAGGAGAAGCCACGGTACGAGCGACCTGTTGAGTTTGGTTCTGATTAGCAAGTTGTCTTTCATGAGCGCTCTTTATCGGTCGAGAGAAGTACTCATAAACTAGTAAAATAAATAAAAAAGAAACAAATAAGAATTTGTACTTCCCCCCACGGATCATATTCCATTCCCCCTGTATTAATAGTGTTCAGCTGGGCACTTATTTTTTCTTAATTAATCACCACCTTGAATTTTCTATTCTCTGACATTCCATTGGAAGGGGTCGCTTGCACCCGAATTTGAATGGTCTTTCCATGCGGAGCGCTGGGGCTTACCCTTACCCAGAGACCGGTTCTAAAGTTATGATTAAAAAAGGGATTAGTTTTGAAATAGGTATTTCCGAGAGGGAGAATAGAATATTGATTAGTGTCAAATGGCTGGCTAACAGCTCCCAGTGTTCGGACGATTTGTTTGCCGTTTATTTTGCTGTACATGACCTGTGCTTCGTTGAAGAGACTGTCGCTCAGAAAACCTGGATTGAGCGAGTTATTGAAGAAAGTTAAGTCATCGTCAAAAGAAGCGGCACTGACGAGAACGCCGCCGACAGTCTGTTCGGAATTATTTTGAATATCAAACCAGATAACGGCGATCTCGCCAGGGTCCAGTTTCGAATTTAGAGACGTTGGACCGGATTGGCTGATTAGGGTTGGGTCTTTTCCCATATTTTCCAGCCATTGTTTAAGAACGACGGGGTTATCCATGATAAAAACGCCCGGCGTCGGTGTTTCAGGTATCTTGAAATTGGCACCAGGCCCGTTGCCCATCCAACGCGATGGTACATGAGGATAGCGATAGAGTCCGCGATTTTCGAGCGCCTGCCGAATATCTTGTACATCGTCGTCGGTCAGTCCATTGATCCTATTAGAATAAATCGCAAGTTGTTTGGCAAATTCGATGAACGTTATGGGAGAACGGTTGGTCCTCGAGTTGGGAAAAGGTAAATGTCGGATCGCTTCGTGAATCAGCTGTGTAATTGCTATTCGAATAGAGGGGAGTTCTTGCGAAGAATGGTTCTTTTTTACCGCTTCGTAAGCGTCCCAAAGAGCTCCTAGAATAATAGTTCCGGAATTGTGAATTTCCTCTTGTTGTTGAAATCTTCCATAGATTTCAAATAAGATTGAATTCCCAGAAAAATTGGAAGGGTAGGGCCATCCCAGTCCATCAGGGTAGATATAACTTATGGAAGTCTTAGAACTCGGATTCGAACCCGCCCTAAAAAGGGGATAGTCAGTACAATCTGGATAAGCGGAATCGTAGGTTGGACACTTATGGGCTCCCCGGAAGTGCTTTTCATGAGGATCGAAGGTACCGAGTGCCCAACGGCTAAAAATTCTCGGATCCAAAGGATTTTGATCTGGCACCAACGTTTCAGCGAGCATCAAACTCACAAAATCGGAAATAGCTTCGCTCAGTGCGCCACCTTCGTCAAATCTCAATTGACTCAGATCATAGGTTAGTGAGTAATTAGCGACCGTAGCCCCATGTTGTAGTTCGTGCATGACTACGGTTCCGTCGTCTGGATAGAACGCACCCGGAGTTTTGACGGAGTCGCCTAGGCATACCATTTCTTCAACCGTATTCATAGATTGACCGAAAGTAGGAAGACTTCTGACGTAGAAGGCATTATCGGCCAGTTCACAGTGAGCTACAATATTAGTAGAAGAATGATTTTGACTATACCCGGTGCTATCTACAAACGATTTATAGTAATTTCCGTAATAATAGGCCATTACCTCCTGAAAACGTGGGTCACCATACGGGTAAACAAAATTCTGCTTGATGTCGTAGGCCCCAAATCTGCCGTCACAAAATAGACCGTCGCTGACATCTACGTATTTTCCTTTTAAAACACCATGACCAGTAAGAGAAGTAAGTTCAATCGGATAAAGATAACGGTCAATATTGGTTGATTGGGGCTGAAGTTCCGGATCTCCTGAGCTGACGATAGGGTCCAAAAGAAATATTCGTGTAAGGCCTGAGGTGCCGGTCATCTTTCTGAGGCTTCGTGGCGCACATGGGAACTTCGGGTTTCTTCTGTTTCCAGCTCTCTCAGTATCAGGTGAGTTGTTTGCTAATTCTGATTGATTACTCTGGATGCAGCCGCAAAGGTGTAGGATCACCAAGAGAGCTGTTAAAAGAAAAGTGTAACACCTCACCCCACCCATCGCGGGTTACATTATATTGATTTAGATGATCTGCCTAGCCTTTTATTTACTAGCGCCCAAGCTCTAGACGCAGTACGTGATTCTTTAATACTTTGATAATAGATGCGCTGTGTTCAGGGCCGCGTGTTTCTAATGTGAGTGCAACTTCCGTTTGATCCAATTTGGTGAACGGCTCGTTTCGGTCGTGAATGGCCTGTAGAATATTCGCCTCTTGTTTGCCAATAAGATCTGTTAGGCGGGATAACGAGCCCGGTCGATCAGGAATGAGCACATTGATTCTAAGTCTCCTTCCTGTTCGCACCAATCCCAAATCAATAATTCGGGAAAGAACGTTTACATCAATATTTCCACCACTAATAATTAGTACAACTTTTTTGCCTTTGATCTGATTTCTCGTTTGATTCAAAGCGGCAAGAGGCAAAGCTCCGGCCCCTTCGACCAAGATTTTTGCTTTTTCTAAGAGTGTCAAAACAGATTCTGCAATCGAATCTTCGTCAATCTCGATCCATTGATCGACACGTTCACTAAGAATTTTTCGTATTCCCTCACTGGCCTGGGCGACGGCAATACCGTCTGCAAAAGTTTCCGTGGAAGGAAGTCGGATTGCTTTTTTCAATTTGATAGACTCGATCATGGATGGAGAACCCAAAGCCTGACAAGCAACGATTTTAACTTGAGGTTGAAGTGCTTGAATAGCAGCCGAAACTCCGGCCATCAATCCGCCACCACCCACCGATCCAATCACAAAATCAATTTTATCTGCCTGTTCTGCTAACTCAAGTCCAATAGTTCCTTGCCCGGCAATAATGTTCTTGTCTTCAAACGCAGGTATAAAGATTCGACCGGTTTCTTTCGCCATGGCCTTCGCGGTATCGTAGGCGTCGTCATAACAATCGCCATGAAGTTGAACTTCAGCGCCTAGCGCTTTGGTGTTGGCGACTTTTACCAGAGGTGCATGACGTGGCATAATAATTAACGCACTGACATTGAGTTTTTTTGAGCCCCACGCGACACCTTGGGCATGATTTCCGGCGCTTGCGGTGATGACACCCAGTTTTTTTTCCTCTGCACTTAATGTGGAAATTTTATATGTGGCCCCTCGAATCTTAAAGGAGCCTATCGGATGCATGTTTTCAAGCTTTAGATAGACTTGGCAGTCGTAGGTTTCGGAGAGCCATTGATTGTAAACAAGCGGAGTTTGCTGAATGTATTTTTTTAGTACGTCGCGCGCTCTTTGAATATCAGATAGTCCTGCATCTAGATCTAGCTGAGTCTTTTTACCTGTCTTCATAGACAAAGCATACTGTTCTTAGACTCTTCCTGCTACTGGAATTAAGGCGCCTGTAATAGAACTACCAGCCTCGGAAACTATGAAGTGGCATATTTCCGCGAGATGATCGGTTGTGACCCATTTGGAGAAGTCTGCCTTCGGCATGTCCCTGCGGTTTGCGGGAGTATCGATAATGGACGGTAGGAGGCTGTTTACTGTAATATTGTAGGCCTTTAGTTCTGTTGCCAGGGTGGAGGTGAGCTGGTTCAGGCCTGCTTTAGAGGCACTATAGGCAGACATTCCAGCTTGCGCTTGAAGGGTCGCTGCGGAACTGATGAACACAATTCGGCCAAATCTGTTTTTCTTTAAGTTTGGAACAAGCTCGCGAATCAAATAAAATGCAGAAAAGAGATTTGTTTTCATAAGGAAGTCAAAATCGGCGTCGGAAAGTTTGTCGATTTCGGAAAAACGAAATCCGCCGGCGCAATGGACAACAACTTCAAACGATTCGTCTTTAAAAGCCGCTTTCACCTGCTCGGAATTGGTGAGATCCACTGGAATCCATCGCATTTGATCGGAACCGGGATGTTTGTGCTGGGAAGGTAGTTCGAAGCTGGTGCCTGTAACCTCGAAACCCGCTTTCAAAAAACGGGCAGAAACAGCTTGGCCCAAAGCGCCGCTGGCGCCAGTGACTAAAACTCGTCGCTTTTGCATTTGCTTATCCATTTTGTACCTATACCAATCCTTGGCGCAGAGCTCAAATTTTTAGCAGATCAGGCCGCCTTAGGCGTCTTCTCCGTTGGAATTTTGGGGCGACTCGCCGGGATATTATGCGGCGGTCGCAAGACCATCACTGGACATGGGGCATGCCTCGAAACTTGACGAACAATACTGCCCAGCAAAGCGCTCGAAATTGGACCAGAATCCTCTTCAATCGCAATTAAGCCGATTTTTCTCTTTTTTGCGAACGAAACGACCTCTTCCGAGAGAGAGCCAGTCGTTGTATGGATGACGTACTCGGTCGAGATTCCCTGGCTCAGGGCCCAACGAGTCCAAGTCTGGATTCGAGAAATTTTTTTATCTATGCCGAAGCTGGAGCTTGGAAAGAGTGGAACCCACGATCCGCTTAATAAATAAATTCCTGATTGCACGATGGGATCTATGGGATGGCTTGTGCAATGGTATAGGATGAGGTGGCATTTAAGACCCCGAGCTAGCGAGACAATTCTTTTAAAGACGCTTTTCGAACCAGCGTGCAGGTTTGTTGGAAAGAGAATCTGTTGAAAGGCGTGAACTTTCGTAACGGTCGGGTTAACCGTCAGAACCGGAATCGGGGAATGGGAGAGCAGCCCCTCTGCGAAACTTCCGAGAATCACTCTTTTGAATCCAGATCGACCGTGTGTAGAAACTAAAATCGCGTCCGCCTGAGAAGACTTTATATACTCAAGGAGAATCTCGGTGCGGTGGTCAAATCCAATAGTAATAGACTGGTTCATCAGAACCTGTCCGCTAGTGTGATTCGGAATTTCATCTAGCTTGCTCTCTTTGATAATTTTCTCGAGAGCCTTAGTCGCGGAATTTTTCAAATCCGTAACTATCGGATCACCTTTGTAAATCATCGATGGATCTACGTCCAAAACATACACAGGATCAACAACGGCGCCCGCAGTTGCCGCCAACTCTTTAAGAGACTGAACAGCTAGACGGTGCATCTTCCGATTTTTTTCGAAGACGTCAACTGCCCAAATCACACGCTTGAATATGGTCGAATCCAACATAGGTTATTCCTAATCTGTTAGGTCATATGAAGGATCATTTGGTGGAAGCATGGGGCGTGCCAGATGATACGCTGAAGCAGGATGCGAAGGGGAACGGGCTCAGCCGCGGCCGCTAAAGCGGCACCGGAGGGATTCGGCCTCGGTCCTCCGCAAGCTTCGCTTGCTCGGCCTCAGCCGGGTCTCAGAGTCGGCCCGCATAGCGGGCACCCCGACTCCTCCGACATTCGAATCCCTCCCGCCGTACAAAACGCTTCGCGTTTTCACCATTACATACGTCTCAAAAATAGAAAAAGCCGGTCAGCTTGCGCTTCCGGCTTTTTCTATTTTTTACGACTCCGGAGGGATTCGAACCCCCGACCTGATGCTTAGAAGGCACCTGCTCTATCCATCTGAGCTACGGAGTCATGGTGACTTTCATACAACCCGGCTTAGCCGAATGCAATAGGTTAGGTAGTTTGGGGTTCCTCAGGCAGGCTTGTGGGCATGTTATACCGCCAAAATCGGGGCAAAAAGATCGCGCAGACAAAAACGCCGATAATACACAAAATGCCCCCTGAAACGACGGAAGCCTGGGTTCCGAAGCCTGCGGCCACTAGCCCCGCCTCAGCGTTTCCGAGGAGTGGGCCGCTCATGTAGCTAATCATTTCGAGGCCGGCAAGGCGGCCACGGAGGGTGTCCGGAATCGTTTTATTCCATAAAGTCATTCGAAAGACGCCACTCATTGCATCGGCGGCTCCTGCAATCATCAGAAACGGGACGGCAATCCAAAGATGGGAGGAGAACCCAAAAGCGGTGATGCCCAGGCCCCAAACGAGGGCTGATAGGGAAATAGCCTTTCCGCTCTCGTGGACGTTTTTTGTCCAACCGCTAAAAATCGTCGCAATCATGGCCCCTGCCGATGGAGCGGCGTAGAGGAGTCCGACCACCTTTGCGCCACCAAAGGATTCCGAAATGGCAGGAAAGAGCGCCAACGGCATTCCAAAAATCATTGCAATGAAATCTATGGAATACGATCCGATCAACTCAGGTCGGCTCCACGCATATCGGAAACCCTGTTCGATGCCCTCTATCGGTGAAATCTGAGTTCGTTTGCTAATGAGTGATGGCGGTAATTGCAGCATGCTCAGCGCCCAAAGTGAGAAGAGAAAGGTAAAAAAATCGATCAAAAAAGTGAACGATATCCCAAACGAGGCAATCAAGAACCCGCCGAGGGCAGGTCCCGCGATTGTTCCGAGCAAACCTTTAAATGTTGCAAGCGAGCTGAGATTTGGAAGGTCATCGCGATGGACAAGTCTGGGTGCTAATGATTCTAGCGCCGGGCGGTGGAATCCGTTTACCGCCGACATAAATGCCGCAATGCAATATATTAACCAGAGTTTGGGCTCGGAAGAGATCGAATTCAGGACGAGCGCCAAAGATCCGACTGACATGCCTATTTCGGAGAATACGAGGAGCTTTTTGCGATCAAAAGAATCGGCGTAGTGTCCGCCCATTAAAGCTGTAACGAGGAGTGGAATGAGCTCGACTACGCCGATCATTCCAACGGCTAGGGAAGAATGCGTTAGCTGGTAGATCTGATAGGGAAGGGCCACGTACGTGATCATGCTGCCAAAGGTCGAGACTAGCTGGCCGAGATACAGATAGCGAAAATTTCGGTATTTTTTTAGTGGATGGAAGCTGATTAGCATAGGTTTATCAATAAGTATAAGTTAAGTAATAGTTACTAATAATAAATATTCTATATTAACTATTAAATTGTAAGTTAAGTGTTTAATTGAAAAAAAGCTAATATGCGTTTAGAGCGCACAAAGACTGGGCTAGCTTTTATTTCAGATCGAAGAAAGTTTTTACCTACGTCATTAGATTGTCATGGCTATTTATATATAGAAGATTTTCTCGGAAAATCCAATTTTTTTGTTAGTCTGGACTTAAAATGCCATGTGTAATCCTCACATCAATGCGAAGGATTCATCTCAGGATGAGTGTACTATTTTCTCGATTCACTCTTATCTTTGCTTTCTTTCATCTTTTCGAGGGCATCTAGAGTTTCGGGACTAAGAGGCTCAACGGTAAGACGTTCAACAGGAGCCGGCATAAGAATATGTCTGGATGAATCATTTATCTTAAAAGCCTTAGGAGCAGCTTTCGCTGATGGCTTTTGATTTTCGGGATTGGCAGAGGGAGTTATAAATGAGGACGCCAAAGATTTTGCTGGTCTTACTATTGTTAATGGTAATACTTGGGTCCTATTAATAGCAGCCTCAGTCGCTGGAGAAAGACGCGGAACTGGGAGTGGGGATTTTCGGCTTGGGCCCGCTTTAGCTGAAGGCGCGCTATTTGTATCGACTGTCAATGTCATTGCAGCAAGAGAAGTCTGAACGCTTGCCGTGCTCACGGTTGGTTCACCTGCAGAAGAAGGTTGAGGACTTGTAATGACTATGGCTGGTTTAACATCTGAAGAGGTCTCGGCACTTGTGATGCTAACCGGTTTGGCGGGACGAGGAGTCACAGCTTTTGCGATGCTCACAGCGGGTTTAAAAGTTAAAATGCCTAAATCATCTACAGATTTTGTTTTTGTCGAAGGGTTCTGTTTTTTAGCCGCCGCCACGAATTTAATTACCTTGCTGACTTCATTAAATACTGCGGGTTTACCAATTGCGCCCAAAGACCCTAAAGACTCCATTTCGCGAAGGCATGTTTCATTTTCAGTACTATAAGTGAATATCATGCCCGGAAGTAGTGCGGTACCATTTGACGTCTCCACGTGCTGGTTCATATTCCTCAAGGTATCCGGACCTTTCCAGCCTGGCATACTATAGTCACAAAAGAATACATCAAAGGGTGGTTTTGGATTAGCTGCGGTTTTTTCATCGTTACCAGAGACGGTTGTGGAACTAGAGGTAGTTGTGGAACTAGAGGGCTGAGCACCATACATCGCTTCGAACGCTTTCTCTCCACTTAAACTGTAGGTGACTCTTGCCTTCGGAGCTGTCCTCAGAATCATCTTCCTGAGAACCTCGCAATTAATTTTATTATCGTCGGCAATATGTGCTGTGAGTTCTATGTTTTCTAAATTGGAGGGTATCAATAAACCGCTATCTGATCTTCTAAGTGCAGATGGGCTTCCAGCCTTTTTTGGTGCGGTATCGGCTGCTGTTTTGTTTTCGTCGGCTGCATAGGCTGAACCAATCGAAATTACAGCAAGAAAAACTAGTCCAAATTTTCTAAACATAATAGAAATACTCCATTTTTGATTCTGGGTAATTTAAATTAGTTTAATATTTAAATCAAGTTTAAATTATTAAGTAAGGGACTTGTTTTTGGTAATTACCGCGCATAAGTCAGACAAATCAATTAATCTAATTTATTATGTGCAATAGAGCAGGCCTCAATGGACCGTGCGATTGTTAATACGTTGGGCAATTCTCACTCACCAAAGAAATTTCCATGACTCTAATCTCGCTAGTTTTCGAGAAGATATACCAGTCTTTATGTTTGCAATTACGGGTTTAAGGTGGTTATTCATTTTACCGAAAAGTGTGTGTATGCGACTGAGAGCGTCTCGAAAAATAGCTAAAGCTAAATTGTGGGGTTTGTTTGAATTTCGCTAGTACTGCCTTCGCTCATATCTCTGCAGCGACGGTAGTTGCTCTTGCTTTCTGTGGTTGTGAGGGGAGCCCTAGCGGCACCTCGACAACGCCAAGTCATCCTGCGTTGGCAGAGGCGACTTCGATGCGGAGCGACAATACCGCATCGGTGTATAAACATGATTCACATGATTCACATGATTCATCGGTCACACAAAATGTTTTTACTGATGAGCGTCACGTTAATATACAAGAGGATTGGGAAGCTCTTGCAAGAGAATATGCTCCTGAATTCCATTTCTACGAAACGGAAGAGTATCTCCCTTCCTCGGTTGAGTGGTTTTTAGCAAGAGCTGAACTCCAATATTCGGAGAATCCAAAGGGCGGATACGGTGTTTTCGAAACCGTTGTTCCGAACGGGAAAATAGACTCACAGAATCTGGCAAATATAGTGATTCGTCATACTGATCACAATAAATTACAAGTATTTGAGGGCATAGATCCCATGGAGAACGATATTGCTACTGGTGTGCCATTTGATCACTATGCAACCTTTTCTAACAATTCTTTTCAACTTAAACTAGTAGACAAGAAAGACTATAAAGGTAATTTAGAAAGTGCCCGTTGCTATGCCCACACCCATTATCTAGAGGGAACCCATCAAATCGAAATTTCTTATAGTTTATTTTTTCCATATAATGGCCCATTACCTGCGAGCAAACTATTTAATTGGTTCTCCTCCCTTACGAATGTAGGTACTCATGAAGGTGATTGGGAGCATATTACTATTCGACTTAAGAATGATTCCCATGTTGAAAAAAATCCGATGCATCGAATCGAAGGCGTCTTCCTGAGTGCCCACTCAGACAATGAAGGAGAATGGTATACGGTTGATAAGATTCGACCTCAAGCACATGCAAATCGAAACGAAAAAAATACGCTGTTTTTGAAAGGGGAACAAATTGTAGCTTGGGTAGCCAAGAGTACTCATGGAATTTACAATAGAGACGGAGAAATACAGCGGCGAACATCTGAAGCAGGGGGAATCGGGAATGAAATATTACCCTACGAACTGACAAGTGAGACAGCAAATATTAAAAAACTTAATTGTGCAGCTAATCTAGAATATGTCACCGAACAATTGGAACACAGCCAGCCTCCGCATAGACACTGGATGTTTTTTAACGGTAGGTGGGGGGCCAATCCAGGTGGACTTCTTACCTCTGGCAATGGTCCGACGGGTCCAATGTTTAAAAGTTACTGGAAAAAAGAACCCAAGAAATTTATTGAAAAATAGTTTGGTGCTCGCGGAGGGACTTGGCTTCCGGTCGTTTCGCCCCTGCGGTGCAAAACGCCTGCAGCCCGGCCTCACTCGGCACCCACTAAAGTGGGTACCCGCCTCGTTCTGGCATTCAAGTCCTTCCGTAAGGTACAAAACGCTATCGCGTTTTTGAATTTTTTAGATGAACCAAAAGAAAAAGGCCCAACTTACGTTGAGCCTCTTTCTTTTGGTGCTCGCGGAGGGACTTGGCTTCCGGTCGTTTCGCCCCTGCGGTGCAAAACGCCTGCAGCCCGGCCTCACTCGGCACCCACTAAAGTGGGTACCCGCCTCGTTCTGGCATTCAAGTCCTTCCGTAAGGTACAAAACGCTATCGCGTTTTTAAATTTTTTAGATGAACCAAAAGAAAAAGGCCCAACTTACGTTGAGCCTCTTTCTTTTGGTGCTCGCGGAGGGACTTGAACCCCCACGCCTTTTGGGCACTGGCTTCTAAGGCCAGCGTGTCTGCCAATTCCACCACGCGAGCACAGACGAAAACAAACTTTTAAGACCGGACCAACCGCTGCGCGGTTTCTAAGGCCCGAGCGATTGTCCGCAGGACAATCTGCTCTGCCAAGACCACCACGCGAGCACAGACGAAAAACATGCGCACTTGGCGCGCCAAGTAGATTCCTATTACAATTTGGGCGCTGATACCAGCCCTTTTTGTCCTTTAACTTCACGGTCTACTGGGTAATGCAGAATACCTTAGTAAAATAGTCATTTTATCTAATATAACGCATTGCGAAAAGTAACTGTTCTAAGGTCTTGAAATTTCCATCAAAATAGATATTTGATATTTAAATAAATTTTCGAGCTATAATATACTAAACACCCAAAGTGTAGGATGCACAGGTTTAAATTAGGCGATATGTTTAGCGCCATTGCTAGTACCGACTTCGTCTATATCGCTACTGCGACGGTCATGATTCTCGCTTTGAGTGGTTGTGGCGGGAGCTCTAGCGACACCTCAATAGCCTCAAGTTGTCCAGCGCTGACTGGCACTCCGTGGGTGCCGAGTGTCAGCGGTGCGTCGGCGAGTAATCACAATTCATCGGTAAAGCTTACTCAAAGCGTTTTAACTTCTTCCGGGCCAATTATCGGGCTAAATCAGGGAATTACAAGTTCGGTAGAAATTCCAGTGACGATTGACATGTCACAGTCTCTCGGTGCTCTGGGATCCCTGACATTGATCGGGGAGACTTCGGGGCAATCTTCTCAGATTGCAGGAGACGTATTTGCGTTTTTAGTCTCTCTCAATGATGGCACCAATGAATATATTCATATGACTTCTGACTGTGCGACCAACGGTTTGTACTTATGTTCAGGGGGAATCTGCAGTGTAAATACCAATTGTGACATGGATTGGACATCTTCTCCCAATGCCTATATTAATCGGACTAAGTGGGAAGAACATCAGGGGGATCTCTCGTCAAATTTTTTTGAACCCAGTGTTAATACATTTCCTACATGTAATTGGACTCAAGGAAGCGGAACTAGTTTTGCGATCCCGGTCTGTGCGTTCAATTCAACTTTTTTTACTACAGTGTCAGGCGTGTCGCAGCTCAGATCAGGCGTTAATTACACGGCAAAATATGTTCTTGTGGCAAATAGCTATGCAAGTGTAAGTAGTGGTTACTCTGCGGCTCTTAAGGTGACGGCAACTGCCAAGACAAATACCAGCGCAAATGTCGGCGGTGCGATTGATTTAAATTTTATTCTAGTGGGAACAAATAATATCAATGCGTCTCGGACGACCAAGGGTCAACAAAATTTAAATACATTAGCAACGCAGGTAGCTACGTACTATAGTCAGACAAATGCAAACATAAAATTAGGAAGCGTCAGAAGTTACGAACTCCCTTGCGAGTCCGGAGGAGATGGATTCGCAGATGCTACCATCTCACAACTAGGGGCTCTCCTTCAAAAATCGGGGAGCGTTATTCCTTCAGCTGAAGCTACTGGATCTGTAAATGTATTTCTGGTGAGTTCGATCTCAGATGATACGTCGGGTGCGAATTCTTCTTTTACCATTTTAGGTGTTGATGGCGCTATTAACGGTCCGATTGAAAATGGGACCGCAGTCAGTGGTGTAGTTGTCTCCACTTTTGATTCATTAGATACCTATAATCCAAGTTGTTCGAGTTCGGTTACAACCTGTCCCCTCAGCTCGTATGAAACTGATTTTTATCAACTGGGGGTTACTGTTACACACGAGATGGGCCACTTTTTAGGATTAAACCATCCCAGTGAGTATGAGGGTACGGAACACGATGCGATCTACGATACGCCCATTTGTACGGCTCAGCAGAGTGGATTGGGATTTATTACGGTGAACTCGTGTCTATTGAATGACACAAATCAGTTGGCTTCCAATGGAAGTAAAACTTGTTCTGCAGACTGTCCTAGCTCTAGTTACAGTACAACAACAGGTAGTTTTTGTCCGAGTGCTCTATCCTGTGAGTTTAACTATGTGATGTGGTGGACGACCAAAAATTTTCAAGAGGGAAGTGGCAATAGCGATGGGAACTTGTTCTCGGTAGGTCAGGGTAAGATTATGACCTACCATCCTGTCGTCCAATGAGAACAGAGGTGCTATTTAATGAGATGTCCGATGCGTCATTTTAAAAAAAATCTCTATGTTCACCTGATTATTTCGCTACTTCTTTTATTCTTTTCTTCTGCTTTTGCCTCGGATTCAAATTCTCGTTCCGATGGGATACTAGAAGAATCAATTTTAGAAGTAATTCGAATGCGTAATTCGAAAGAGTCACCTGAGTGGTGGAGATCACTTGGTCCTGCAGCTCCGAAAGCGATTCTCTCACTGTATCGGAAGACCAATAGTACGTATATAAAAATACGCCTTCTGGAAGCGCTGAGATGGTTTGATGATTCAACTGCAACAGATTTGATGAAGAACGAATTTGAGCAAAATCGGAATGAACTAATCAGGGCCGCCGCTATTCGTGCGATTGGTATGTCGCAAGGAATGAAAGAAGCCCAACTGATAGAAAGAGCACTCAAAAACAGCAGTGGAAGATTACGCGTAGCAGCTGCCCAGGGTCTTTTAGGAACGACAGATTCCGAAGCGCATCAAATGGTTGATCGGTTCTTGCTGGGTGAAAAGCAGGAGTGGGTGGTTCGCAAAGTATTGCAACGCCGTAACGTTTTAAAGGGAACGGAAGACGAAAATTCCGAGAGTTTTGACTCCCATAGTCCACAAAAAAAGCGAATCAAAATCGAGAAGATCAAAGACTGATTGCCGCAATCTGACAGGAATTTCCGTCAATTCAGATGGCACAGTATGTGTAAACATATAGGATGTATTAGTTCGTTGTTAAACCTTAAACGAGACAAGGAGGAGTTATGAAGTCTCAAAACAGTTTTGTTGATAAGGTTGAACGTGGGGATTTTGATTTTAAAGTCATTAAGGACTTTGAAACAAGCTCCGAATTTATATTCGGTTCCACTGAAGGGGCTGCGTACTGCGGCGGTTGTAGAGGTTGTCGTGGTTGTAGGGGATGTAGAGGTTGTGGTGGATGCGGTTGTGGCGGTTGCGGTGGATGCGGCTGCGGCGGATGCCAAAGCGGTCCATCAGAATCATAAGCACCCGGCTACCGCGAGCATAATGAAGAGGAGTGAAGATGCTAGAATCTGGTGAGCGACCCCGTGATCCATCGGGCGAGCCGGTGGGGGGAAATGTCGCGGTAGCCCATTATGGTCTTAACCACAGACTTCGGTGGAGTCCTACATTAGAGTGGATCGCAGAACCCAAGGGAGAGAGTCATTCTATAATTACTTTTCTTC
>JABDFB010000047.1:89-16312 GCA_013286765.1 Deltaproteobacteria bacterium | reverse complement strand
ACGTAACATCTCAAAGTGCTCTGCAATGGGTCCCAGTGCTAGAACAGGAAAAAAAGTTAACGCTCCCACCAAAATAATTGTTCCGATCAGAAGGCCTACAAAGAGCCCACCGTGTATTGGAAAACTCGCCTCACCCGGCATATGAGGTTTCTTCTTTGTCAAAGAACCTGCAAGCGCCAAGATAGGGATCATCATAAAATATCTTCCAAAGAACATGGTAAATGCCATTGTTAAATTCCAAAATGGCGTATTGACAGATAAACCACCAAATGCACTGCCATTATTGCCCGTCCCCGAAGTATAGGCGTAAAGAATCTCGCTGAGTCCATGCGGTCCTGAATTTGCGATTCCCATTAGTCCTCGCGAATCCAATACTCCCCAAGCGGAAAATCCCAAAATCGAAAGTGCCATAACAATCATCGCGAACATAACGTATTTGACTTCTCTTCCCTCGATCTTTTGACCCATATATTCCGGCGTTCTACCCACCATCAATCCAGCAATAAAAATAGTGATAAGAATATACATTACCATGCCATACAGCCCTGTTCCTACACCTCCAAAGATGACCTCGCTTAACAGAATATTTACGAGAGGAACCAATCCAGCAAGCGGAGTAAAGCTATCATGCATCGAATTCACGGCGCCGCACGAAGCGTCGGTGGTAACGGTCGCAAAGAGGGCCGAACTAAAAATTCCAAAACGAGCCTCTTTGCCTTCCATATTTGCTGAACTGGCACAGCCCAGTTTCTCATAAATTGGATTGCCAGCATATTCGTAGTGGGCACAAAATATCGCGCCCCCGACAAAAAGAATCGCCATCGCCGCCCAAACGGACCATCCGTGCTTTGTATTCTTCAGCTTGCTTCCCAGCAAATAAACCAAAGCGCTGGGTATCAGAAAAATACTAAACATCTGAAAGAAATTTGAAAGTGGCGTCGAATTTTCGTATGGATGTGCGGCGTTTGCATTAAAGAAGCCGCCCCCATTGGTTCCCAACATTTTAATCGCCACCTGCGATGCCACCGGACCTTGTGCAATCACTTGCTTAACTCCTTCAAGGGTGGTCACTTCTTGGTAAGGGAGAAAATTCTGAATAATCCCCTGCGACATCAGAAAAACTGCAAAGACTAAAGCCAGTGGAAAAAATACATACAGATTACATCGAATAAAGTCTGCCCAAAAATTGCCGATTCCCTTTGATTGCTTTCGCTCAATCCCCCGGATAAGCGCTATGGCCACGGATGTACCGACTGCGGCCGAGGTAAAGTTCTGAAAAGTTAGTCCGACCATCTGAGAGAAATAGCTGAGCGTACTCTCGCCGGCATAAGCCTGCCAATTTGTGTTTGTGAGAAAACTAACAGCGGTATTAAAAGCCAAATCCGGCGCTACAGAACCCATACCGGCCGGATTGAGAGGCAGTAGATGCTGGAAGCGTAAGATAGCGTACGTAAAAACAAGCATCCCAACGCTCACCCACAAGAGTTCGCGCGCATATTGCGTCCAATGTTGATCTTCATCGGGGTCAATTCCTGCAGCACGATAGATAAACTTCTCTATCGGACCCAGAATCGGCGACAAAAAGGTGGTTTTTCCGCCAATAACTTTTCCGATATAAATTCCCAACGGCTTTGCCGAAAGCAACAGCAAACCCACAAGACAACCCAGTTGCACATAATCTCGAATACTAATGCTCATACCCAACCCAAACCTAAAGTTACTTTCTTAATTATTCATACTTCTTCGGGCTCAGAATCGTTCCGGAAATATCAGCGCATAGAGCAGATAGCCAAACACCAATACCGATATCCCTAATACAACAACAATCATTTCAGCCTCTCGCACCCGGCCACAAAAGCAAAAGACAAACCGAATAGCAATATAATAAGACCTAGGTTCATCAGGTCCGTCATAGCGATACCTCTTTACAGAAACAGTTAAATTGGGCAACTCTAGCCCTATGACTAGCCCAATGGACAGCAATAGAGCAAGGCATATACCACCCCAAGTCGACTACAAAATTCATTTTCGAGGCTGTACGGGATTTCAAAAATGTAATGTTTCTATCAAAAGCGTAATGGTGTTCTACCGGTCATAACTGAGCTAGTGAGCAAAAGAATGATCCACTTTGAAGAACTTCTGGAGCGAAGAAAAAAAGGCTCCTTAAAAATTTACCTCGGGTACGCCGCCGGGGTTGGAAAAACATTTGCGATGCTCGAGGAAGCGCATCGCCTTAAGACCCGTGGATTCGATGTAGTGATTGGATATCTCGAAACCCACGATCGCGCAGAGACCCTCAGCCAAGTTAGGGAACTGGAAATTGTCCCAAGACGCTTTCACACAACTGGTGATCGATCCTACGAGGACATGAATCTCGCGACGATTATCAAACGCAACCCTCAAATAGCTCTTATTGATGAACTAGCCCATACCAACGCCCCAGGCATGAAGCACGAAAAACGTTACGAAGATGTTCTTGAAATTCTTGATAACGGAATCAACGTAATAAGCACATTGAACGTTCAGCATCTCGAATCCGTTGGTGACAAGATTACAGCTGTCACAGGCGTCGAAATTCGAGAGCGTCTGCCAGACTTTGTTCTACAGCGAGCTGACCAAATTGTAACAGTAGATGTTTCTATTGAAGAGCTGCGTGAACGCCTTCGGACCGGAAAAATTTATAAACCAGACCAGGCCGAACAAGCCCTGCGGCGATTTTTCACTCAGGCAAATCTATCCGCCCTTAGAGAAACTGCGCTAAAAGAAGCTGCAGGAGATCAAATTAGAAAAATCGAAGAACAAGCTCTGCTCTCTGCTGAAGCGACATCTCTCACCAATGAAACAGTCATGGTCGCGCTGAGCTCAGACCCCAATAATGCACCCTTCTTGATTCGAAACGGCACTAAACTTGCGGCGCAAGTGTCGAGCAAATGCTTTGTTGTATACGTGCAAAGAAAGCATGAGCAACCCACGGTTATTGATTCGGCAATTCAGCGAAAATTACAGAACAACTTAGCGCTTGCTAGGAAGCTCGGAGCAGAAATCATTACTATTCGGTCCGACAAAATCGCTGAGGCACTAGTCAATTTTGCGCAGGAAAATAATGTTCGACACGCTGTATTTGGAAAATCACGTCTATCACCGTTCCGAGAACGACTTCGAGGTTCGGTATTGCTCGATTTTATCCATGATTCGGTAGGAGTAGAAGTACACATTGTTCCGATTTTTGAAAGGTCTTCAGAAGATGACCGTTGAATCGACCTCCACACTCCCACCAATTCGAAAGAAGATCTTCAGAAATTTTGCGATTCTGATCCTACTCTATATCGCGTTGGGATCAATTCTCATGTTTTCTGTTTTGCTTGCAACAAAGATGACGCCTCGAATGATTCATGTAAATTATGATTCGATTGCGGCGGCCGCCCAGATGAGGAAGGCCTGGTACGCCCTGCGAGATCCGAGCAAACAAAAGAAAGCTGCTCATTATATAAATGAATTTGAGAAAGCGATTACTTTTGCCGAAGGGAACATCACCGAATCCGGAGAAAATGTCGCGGTTAAAGATATTCGCAATCTATGGAATAATAGTAAATCCAAAATAGGCACTATTACTGAAATCGATCAAGACAAAATGTCGGATTATCTTGATGTTCTCGTCACTCTTAACGAAAAAAGTATGTTTCGTATTGCTCAGGAGAGCATCGAAATAAATCATAGAGTCTTTTTGGTCAGCCTCATTGTCTTTTTGATTACAGTCATTCTCGGCTTCACCATTTCTGACAGCCTCAGCAATAAACTTGCCCAGCCGATTAAAGAACTCGCAGAGAGACTTCGAGCAAGGGCTAATCCAGAGAGAATGCTCACTCTTCCAGAACCGAATAGCCTGGAAATGCGAATATTAAATCACGAGCTGATGGGTCTCTGGAATACGGTCGTGGAACGACGCAAACTTAATCTCGAAAAGCTATCGCAACAAAGTATTAAGCTTGAGGCAGTTTTGACGTCTGTCGAAGACGCAATTTTGGTTTTCAATAACGAAAATCGCATCATCCACGCTAATGAAGGAATGCTTACTTTGCTCGCCTTAAAAATGAACGAAGTCCTAGAGCAAAAATGGACAGATCTCTCCACTCGGAACGACAATTATTTAAAATTGAGAGACGTTATCGGTAAGCCTATTCCACGTGAAAACGCTTTTGAGTTCGATATCAATGGAAAGAAGCGAATTTTCGCCATTAGAGAGCGAAAAATTATTGGAAATGATGCAATAAGAGGAAAAATCGGCACCCTCTATCTCCTGCATGATATTACTGAATTACGACATAGAGAGAGACTCAAGGCTGAATTTATCGGCGTTCTCGCTCATGAAATTAAAACACCTTTACAGTCTCTCGGAACAGCGGCGGAGATACTGGAAACTAGAGTGTCTGGAATGAATGACGAATCGCGTGGACTGGTCGATACCATGCTCGAGGATATCTCAAGAATTCGTGCTGTTGCGAATGATTTTATGCAAGTCAGTGTCACTGATCTTCATTCACTTAAACTGAGGATAGAGAAAGTTCCATTAAGCGATCTCTTGCAAGAATGGATTAAACCTTTTCGAATTCTGGCTCGTGATAAGAATGTAAAAATTGAATTTGTAAAGGAAGGTTCCCAGTGATTCTGGCCAATGTAGATATTGTCAAATTTCCTTGGGCGATTTCAAATCTGCTATCAAATGCAATTCGTGTCTCTCCAGAGAACGGAAAAATCAAAGTTTATATAACCGATCGTGAGCAATCTGCGGTACACGTAAAAATCATAGATGAAGGCCCGGGTATTCAAGAGGAAATACAAAAGCGAATGTTTGAACCGTATTTCCAAGGCGAAAAAGTGAATTCCGGGAAAGCATCCGGATTTTTGGGATTAGGTCTGACGATAGCGAAAGAGGTCGTTGAAGCGCACGAAGGTCAGATTGAATATTTTAACAACAAGCCGCGAGGCTCACTTTTTAGAATCTCGCTCCCGCAGGTGTGAGTACGGGAAGTTAGGGAATAGAGGTGTGAACAATGATAGACCAAATTCCATTAAAAGTTCTGCTAGTCGATGACGATCGAAATATTGCACATACTTTATCCATTAGTCTACGCGATCTTCAATGCGACGTCACCCAAGCATCCTCTCCGGATAAGGCGGTAGATAAAGCTGTATCTCTTTTACAAAATGAAACTTGGGATCTGATTCTGACGGACTTTAGAATGGGTGAAAAAACAGGCCTAGATTTAATTCACGAGGCCAAAAAACTTCAACCTTCAGTTCTTGTTGTAGTAATGACAGCGTTTGCGTCCGTGGATAATGCCGTCACAGTGATGAAAGAAGGCGCCTTTGATTATTTAACAAAGCCCTTTACGCGGCAACAGCTAATCCATCTATTAAAAAAAGTCCGACTTGTCGTTTCACTAAATCGAGAAAATCGCGAGCTTAAAGCCACCAAAATCAGACGCAATTATTTTGCAGGTTTCACTTCCGTTGCAAGCCAAAGACTCGAAAGCTTTATCAAGAAAGTCGCTGCTACCGAAGCGACCGTTCTTTTAACTGGACCGAGCGGTACTGGAAAAAGCGAATTGGCGCATACCATTCACGAGCTTTCCCATCGAACCTCCCAATCTTTTATCACTCTCTATTGTACCACTCTTACCGAATCACTACTGGAATCCGAACTCTTTGGTCATGTTAAAGGCGCGTTTACCGGAGCGACACAAGATAAAGTTGGAAAACTGGAGCTAGCCCAGGGTGGCACGCTTTTTTTAGATGAAATCGGGGATCTATCGTTAAACGGCCAAGCTAAGTTGCTACGATTTCTCCAAGAGAGGGTTTTTGAGCGAGTCGGAAGCAACCAAGAAATTTCCGTCAATACACGAATTTTAGCCGCGACCAATAAGAACCTCAACGAAGCTGTTGCCGCTGGTAAATTTCGCGAAGACCTCTATTACCGCCTTAATGTTATGGAATGTGTTTTACCGTCTCTCAGACACAGACAAGAAGATATTCCCGTATTCATCGAAAGATTTTTAAAAGAACTAACGTCCGAAACCCTTTCACTGCCGGCAAAAATTCCGGAGCCGATCATGCTCGTGCTCCAAAACTTTAACTGGCCGGGCAACATTCGAGAATTACGGAATGTCATGGAGAGAATTCTTATGCTCTCGCAGGGTCGAGCCGTCCATTTGTCTGATCTGCCGGATTCGATATTGAATCAAAATCGAAATCAACCCTTTACACCGCCAGAGGGCCAACTCTTCGACTTACAGGAGGCCGAAAAACGCCATATTCAATATGTTCTTTCTCAGGTAGACAATCTCGAAAAAGCTGCCGAGATTCTGGGAGTGACTACGGTTACGCTGTGGCGAAAAAGAAAGGAATACGGCCTGCCTTAGTCGCGAAATGTCTTTTTGGCTTGATACTTTGTCAGTTTTTCCTCAAAAATCCTATTTCGCGTCACCGACTATCTAAACCCAGGTTTCGCGACCAGTCCAGAACGCTACCACATCATCCAAAGACTCACGTTTTCTGAGCACTTGCAGTGAGACTTCAGAAGTTGGATCGGAGGGATCTTTTTTCAATTCATGTCCGACCACCATGGGAATAGCTCGGCTGCAGTGACGTGACCACATACCTAGCGTATAGGCCCCGATGTCTTGAATAACAACCAAATCTCCCTCTTCAATGGGCGGCAGACTCAAGTCACGTCCAATAATATCGCCGGCAAAACACAGTGGTCCTGCGATCGTCCAGGCAGATTGATCAATATTCGCTTTCGGGTCGCCATTTGGACCACATACAGTAATTTCGTGATACCAATAATTCGGATTATAAGCACGCCGCAAAAGAAAATCAGCTCCTAAGTGAATCGTTGCTATTTGTGAACTTTTAGTTCTTTTCACGTATTCCACACGACTTACAGCCCATCCCCCGTTAGCAACCATCGCACGCCCAAATTCCGTAATGAGTTGGAGCTTTGGTTTGAATAGCATCGGTAGACTGTCTGCCAGAAGATTTGCGTAGCTACTGAATTCCGGCGAACGTTGTCCAGACTTGTAACTTACCGGAAGGCCCCCACCAACATCAAAAAACTGGATCCTATCTTGTCCGCATTTTTCTTCAATCTGCCGATAGATATGACAGACTCGACGCAGACCTTCTACTAAGTTGGAAAGTTGATAGCCCTGGGAACCCACATGCACATGAAGACCCACTAACCACGGATACTTGGCGAAAGCTTCAATTATTTTATCCTCATTCGAATCAACTGGAACGCCAAATTGCGACGTTGCAGAGCTTACACCCGTTAACGGGATTGTCCCCGAACCCAGCCGTGGATTTAAGCGCAATCCTATCGGTCTTGGTGTAGTCAATTTTTCCTGCTGTTCAGCGATTCGCTCAAGCTCATCAAAATTATCGGCATTAATGTATACACCTAGATCCAGTGCAATTGCCAATTCCCTTCGTGTTTTTGCGGGCGAATCAAAAATAATCTTGTTTGGAGGACATCCAGCAGCTCTAGCTAAAAAAACTTCTTCAAGCGAAGCTGCTTCCAGGCCTCCTCCCAGCCTAACAACCTCTTTAAGTATATTCAGCAAGGGATTTGCTTTGATCGCAAAAGCATGAATGGCCGTCGCAGGAAAAGAGGCTTGGAGTTCAGAAAAGCGCCGTTTCAGGTGATCCAAATCGTGAAGGATAATTGCGGAATTTTCGTCATACAATAATCCAAGTTTCAAAAGCTTCTTAAGAACAGCAGCTCGTTCCGGCAAAAACCGGGTTTGTTCAGTAGGCATTGTCAGCATCCCATGTTCCTTTCTCTCTTTTACTTTACCTGTTTCATCACTAAATTCAGAGGATCAATAAACTTAATCGCATTCGGACCGGAATCCAAATCCTTTAACTGGGTCGAAACCAAGTGGAATTCCGTACATCCACAAATTAAATGACCAACTTGATATTTTTTGCATAAGTAAGCAAGAAATAACTGTGTCTTCGTTGGATCAAAGTGCGTCTTCATAGCGTAAATCAACTTATGAATTTCCTGTTGATCAGTCTCATCCGGCAAGGTCACAAACGAAGAGGCCTCTTTCCATGCTGGACTATTTTCAAAAATACGAAGCCCGCGAGTCCCATTGGTAGACATCAATAGCGCCCGTTGCTTAATCCTAATTACTTCTTGAAGCGCAGCCTCTGGCAACGAGATCAAACGCCTCCGTAGCTTTCTTGGTAGAAAGGGAACGATCGCATGTAAAGTGATACAACAGAGAATTATATGAGAAGCCCCCAATTGAAGTAGAGTACGTATCGCGGATTCCGTCCTCGACCCTATTTCGTCGTAGAAACCCTTTAAGAAGTAAGTCGTCCTATCTGGAAAGGTCGGATCCGATATCATCACCACCTTTGGCATTTCTTGTTCATTTTCGACCGGATCTACATTTTTATATAAACTCAATAAAAATTGCGCTGACGCTAATGGCCCCAATCCGCCCAAAATTCCATATGTGTTTTTTGTCCTCATAACTAATCCCCCTAGTGACTAATTATCTATTCAAGCAAGAATAATACCAGAGGGCCTATTTATTTAACTTCCAATTGCCAGCTGTAATATGAGTTCAACTCAGTTCGAAACCAACTCTGAGAGAATGAGTAACATATTTCAAGCCCTTAATGTCTATTACAAAAAGTAATCTCGGCTGCTGCATGCACACCCAAAGACAAACCGGGTTAGCTAGTCATATTCTGGGGTTATACATTTTTTTCTCCTTTGGCTTTAGCCTTGCTAATATTGGGAAGTGAATAAGCTACAAATCAGAAAGTATAGAGGTGCTAGCTAGATGGAAACCGCGATAGACAGAAAACAACTTAATTTGTTACATTGTCTAGTTGAAATAAATTCATGTTCTAACAACATTTCTGGAATCGAAAATGTCCAGTCAATAGTCGCACAGCAATTATCAAAACTCGGCTTTGATTTTGAATTCATAAACAACCAATCTACACCATCCGCACCGGCCAGAATGCTCATTGGAGAAAGAAGACATACCAGAAATGTTCCCTTTATCAACTTCGTCGTTCACGCTGACACCGTTTTCGAAGCTGACACACTGAAAAACACTTTATCTATAGAAAAACGAAAGGGCATCGCTCGGGGCCCGGGAGTAATTGATGACAAAGGCGGAATAGTGATCGCTTTGACTGGTCTGGAAGCATTTTTACGAAATTATTCTGGTCACGCAAACTTTAGATTTATTTGTAGCCCAACCGAAGAAATTGGTTCTCCAGGTTTCGGAAAACTTCTCCGCCACTTCAGCGATGATGCCTTTATGATCCTGGGTTTCGAACCCAGTCTTGATGATGGCTCCATTATTTCGAACCGCAGAGGAAACCGCTGGTACCAAATAGATATTGAGGGCAAAGAAGAACACGCAGGTCGAAACTTCCATCAGGGGGTGAATGCCGCCTACGAACTTGCCTTAAAATTATCCAAAATTCATGATATCTCCGATAAATCTAAAGATCTCACCGTAAATCTGGGTCAAGTCGGCGGTGGTTCGAAATTTAATATTGTCTGCGGCCATGCTCACGCAAAATTGGACGTGCGCTTTTCTGATACCGAGTCCCGGGACCATGCCCACAGGGAGATAGATAGAATTATTCACACCACCTATGTGGAACCAAGCATGAACGGCTCTCTCCCTGTCTCTACATATCAAATTGTCGATGATTGTCCGCCCGTTAAATCCAATGAAATTTCGGCCCACTTCATCAATAGATACCTTTCTAATATTTATAAAACAGAAGGCCGCAGAGTTCGAGCCGCTAAATCAGGAGGATCGGCAGACATTAATTACATGGCTCGTGAAAATGTCATCATTATCGATGGGCTGGGAGCCACAGGAGGTGGAATGCACACCATCGAGGAATTTATCCGCATCGATAGTTTGAGCACACGTTCAGAAAGTTTAGCAAATTTTCTGAATTATGTTTGTGCAGACTCGGGCTACGTTGACCACTCTCCAGAAGATCACGAACTCCTCGCTCTCTCAGTAGCTCATACATAGTTACTAAGTAGACCGTGACATTGTCTTTCATAGGCGAAATTTGCGAACACTCCACCAGAATGTAAGAAGAGAATTTTTTTACCATATCGGCCGGGGTTCTTCTTCAATTCAGAGATCATTCCGTTAAAAGCTTTGCCCGTATAGCAGGGATCTAAGAGAATTCCTTCCGATCTCGCAAAATCGATATAGAATTTTAGTTCAGAATCGGTAGCGACGCCGTAACCTTCGCCAATATAATCATCGAAAACCGTTACTCTCTCCACATCTACATTCTCGAGCTTAACGGAAAACTGCTTCGCGGTATTCGAAAGCAAAACACGAATCGTATTCTCAAAATGTGTCTTAGATTCGCCCGAACTGATTCCATAAACAGAGGTACGCGGATGATTAAATTCCCTAAGACCTAGCACCAACCCGGCATGAGTTGCGCCAGAGCCAACCGCACAAAAGATCGAGTCTGGCCCAGAGGACGAAGGTTCGCATTGTTTCCAAAGATCGAGCATTTCTTCAATGGCCGTAAGATAACCTAGACATCCGATGGGATTACTTCCACCCAGCGGTATGATGTACGGCTTTCTTCCTTCTCGACTTAACTTTGTTGCTTCCAATTCCAAAAATGGATCGAAGGACCCAGCTGATTTCAACTCTTGAGGATCAATGAACTTAAACTTCGCACCAAAGATCCGATTCAATAATAAATTACCCGAAGTAGGAGAATTTAGAATTTTCTCACCGTCAGGGTGAGAAACTAATACAACAACTTCCATTCCAAATTTCCGAGCTGCTACGGTCGTTGTTCTCGTGTGGTTTGATTGAATACCGCCACAAGTAATAATAGTGTTGCAACCTTTATCGATCGCGTCCGCCAGCAGAAACTCCAACTTTCTAATCTTGTTTCCGGATTCGACAAATCCTGTGAGATCATCTCGCCAGATGGAGATCTCAGTGCCAAGGGTTTTTGACAGGTTAGTCAATTTGGAAATCTTAGTGGGTCTATGAACAAGTTCCAACCGCTTCTGAAATATCACATTCTTCATATGAATAAATACCTTTCAAGCTACTCAAATTGCCTCACGCTAACACGTATTTATCGGGCTTTCCAGTTCAGTCAATTTTTTCCCGATCTAATCCGAGTCAAAACACATTGAAAAAAGTCGGAGTAGCTGTTTCTTCATTTCTAATGGACTGAAATTGAAAGAATCATCTGTGAACGAAGAAATAATTACCCCCATTACGGCGCGAAAAACCACTTCAAAGGATTTTACCTGGTTTTCGTTGGCAAATTTTTCTTCGAATAAAATAGATCGCAACATCTGACGAACTTCACGAATATAGCCTTCTCTCCTTTTTAGAAGTTCGAGACGGGGGCCTTCCTGATAGATAATTTGCCTTAATTTTCTATTTCTACAAAAAATATCTATTAATTCTTGGACAAGACTCTCAATGAGCAGCTCTTTTGGAGCCGCCCTCTGTGAAGTTAATAGCTCAATAATCCGATTAAAATCGAGCGTCATCTGCCTATCTACATAAGCCGCCAGAATAGAATCCTTATTCGGAAAAAACTGATAGACCGAGCCAATACTCACCCCCGCAACCCGGGCAATCTCATTCGTGTTAAATGCTTCTAAGCCACCTCGATCCAAAATGTGAGCAGTAGCCTGCAAAATAGTATGCACCAGTTCACGGCTTCTCTCTTGTTTCGGATTTTTCCTAGGAGTTACATGAGGTTTTATAATGTTTGGTGCTTTCATATTTGTTCACACCTACGATAGCAAAGGCGAGTAACTCAAATCAATTCGCCTGAGGTAGATTCCCAATATCAAGGTACCACTCGGCATTCAAATTTTGAGCCGCTCTGGTTCCACTATTGAGAGGAAGTGGCGCCCATGGAAAATCTCTTGAAGTTAGTTCACGGTTTTGATTTAAGCACAACTATCGCACTGCTTATCTTAACTCTGGCCGGCTTTTTCGTTTCGCTTTGGATTGATAAAACGAAACGTGACCCAAAGGAAACCATTACAAATTTTTCGATCTTTGCGGTCGGCCAGTTTCTAAAGTACACCATCTACCGCTCGCTTGCAGTTGGTGGCCTACTCGCAATATCTCGCTTGCTCCCCTATCACATTCCAGTAACACCGATCTCTTGTTTTGCCCTCATGATTATTGCAGACTTTTCTTTCTATTGGCTTCACCGAATCGAGCATGAAATTCAAATCCTTTGGGCCATTCATTCTGTCCATCATAGCTCTAAGGAATTCAACACCTCTACTGCTCTACGGCTCGGGTGGCTGACTTTCTTTCCCACATTAATGTGGTCTTTAGTTCTAGTTCTTATTGGGTTCCATCCTCTTATGGCGGTTTTGGCAGAACAAATAGTACTTGTTTACCAGTATTGGATTCACACAGAATCGATTGGAAAAATGGGATGGGTCGACAAAATATTTAACAGTCCCTCCAATCATCGGGTTCATCATGCTTCCAATCCTGAGTATATCGATAAAAATTACGGGGGAATTCTAATGATTTGGGATTGGCTCTTTGGAACCTATACTGTCGAAAAAGCAAGACCCAGATTTGGCTTGGTCGAGCCCATCACATCACAAAATCCATTTGTAATAAATTTTGAATATCTATTCAAAGTCCTCCGCAAGGCCTTTGCGTCACGTTCATTGTCGCGTGGTTTTTTAATATTGTTGAGGAATCCGAATACAATAGAATGAAATCAGGCTTTCAGACTTAACGATCAGGCTGAAGGGCTCGATTCTTGTTTCAGTGGCCAATAGAGATTGGTAATTTTTAAGTCCTTATTGAATTCAATCTGAGTGATGGCGTCTTTACAGTCCTCTGCGCTCTGATTCGCCTCTTGTTCTTTTTTTTCCAGAGATACATAGAGTCCATGTACATCCGAAATTTCTTTAATTGAATCAATCTCAATCAGATTATCGGTGTGAGGGACATCCTCTCTCTTTGCGACGATAAAATCCTTAGCGCGCGCTTTTGCATCCTGAGCCGAAGGGGCGACTAGAAACAGAAAGTGATGATTTTCTCCTAGACGACGAGCGGTATAGGATCCAATATTGATAAAAAATAATTTATTTCCGACTTGCCCTGATGGCTCTTTGCATAAAGTTATCTGATAATCATCAACTTGCGAGAGTTCCGTCCACGAATCGATATGGACTGACTCTGGTGTCCCAAACCAGACATCCCGCAGCTGGGGAAACGTCGATTTAATATCAGGCCCCACTGCGAAAACAAGATCATGAACTTCTATTTGTGCACCTTGCGCTTTTCCACCCAGATAGACAGCAAATAGCTTTTTCATAACCTCATCCATACCTGCAAGCCGCAATCGATTCAAGTCAAAACGTTGGACTGAGAATCCTCCCCCGAAAGAGCCTACAAGCGCTACTCTTATCAGTCGAATAACTAGAAATTCTGCTAATAGTTTCCAATGCTTCGACTCAAATCTTATACGATGGAAAAATAATTACATATATGTTAGAAATGAAACTAAGGTACTCTATTTGAGTCCGCAAGCAGAGTTCACCTGCGAAAGCTGGTAATCAAAAAAAGACCACCCGAGCTATTCTATACAAGTTGGATAATTCGTTCCAGTCTGCCTCAATAGAGTTAATTTTCCATTCGAAGCCCATAATTTGATCCTTATTTTTTACCTCTTTCGAGAGGGTTACAAATCCCAATGATCTTTACCAAATAGGTTTGATCCAGGCATCTCGGATTTTCGCCCCATAGACTGGCTGAATCATCTGACGCCGCGCAAGTGTTCTCTATTGATCTTGTCGCTAACTTACGAGACAATTTCGAAAGGGGCATTGGGTTGAATACAAAACAATTCTTGAGATCAAAACTATTTCACTTTCTTTTAACAAGCATGTTCGTAACAGTCGAGAGTTTGCCGGGAACACTATTGGCCTCTCCACCCTGCGACGAAACTATTGAAATTCACGAGGAATGCTGTGGATTAAAACCAAAGTCTTGTAACGGCGGGGAAATCGTTTTAGGTCCCGAAATTCCTTCCTGCTTAAAAGATCGACACTGGACTTGTAAACCTATTCTCCCCAAGAAGGAAAGGGTCAATCAACAAATAGAACAGCCCATTGGAGTTTGTAGGGAGGGCAAGATCGAATTTACATTTAACTTCCCGATGCTAGATGAGTTGGAAATCGAAATTGATTCTTTAGTAATACCGAAAATACTTAAATTGCCCCCTGCTTTGAAAACAGGGTCTACTCGCGTTCGCTCGAGTATCGAAACCAAGGAGAGCAGCGCTTTTTCCTTTTCTAGTAGCAACAATACGGATTCAAGCAGCAGCTATACAAGTTCTAGCAATAGCTCTGCTAGCCGAATGAGCCTAGAAAGCGGAGAGTACGTAGCTTCGCCTGCACTTAGGCAGGAATTATTCAAGCTTCCCTCACTTGAATCTAAGCTACCCGAACAGAGAAGCTCCTCCATACAATTGAAGGCACCTCAGTTAAGTAGTATCTGTGCTCAACCTAAAACAGCTTTAGTAGCGTTTATCGATTCCTGTTGTAATCCTGTTAAGCTTAATGGAAACGGCCTATCGAAAGAACCCAAATTCAAATTTACCCGCGGAGAGCCTTTAGAAGATCCATATATGACAGGTAAGGCTCCAGATCGTTCCATGACTCCTGTAAGAAGCAATGCCGAGAGTCTAAAAAAAGAGAACTTATATAAATATGTACGTCCTAAGACAGTAGGGGCCGGAGATCAAATTCGAGATATGCTTCTTTCACTTCCAAAACCTGATCCAAGATTAAGGGGTACTGCTATTCTCAAACAACGGCTGAACCAAGTCTTACCCACCAACGACCTTGCACAGATAGATCGTGTACTGACCTACGCAGGCGAAGGGGCTGATTCTAAGGTCTTTTTCTATCATCGGCCAAAACCCGTCAATCTTAGTGAAAGAGCAAATGCCGCCTGGTTGATAGATAATACTAACGAAGTAATCAAAATTAGAAATCCAAGCCGCACTGATACGCTATATGATGTAAGCCAGAGTATCAGGAGAGACATTTCCCTCTCAAAATTATTTGGATCATTTTCAGGAAATTTCAAATATATCGACAGCAGTGGAAAGACTGTCGAACTGATTCGCCCCGCCCCTTACAAGGATAATCCTGACGCCTTTCAACTGGGAATCCTAGTCCAAAAAGCAGTGCATGGGAAGTCGGTGGAAAGTCTTAAGAATTTGGTCCTCAGGGCGAGTAAGAACAATGACCCAAAAGCAAATGCATACTTAACTCAGCAATTTGGTTCAGTTAAAGAAGCTGAACGCCGTATTCGAGCAGTGGAAGACTTTTACGTCGAGACTCATTACGACGTTATTCAATTTGAGTTAGAAAACCATTTGCTTGTTAAAGGTAATTATCTCGATGATAATCACTTTCGGCCAGTAGGTTTTGACTTCAACGGCGGCGACAACATTATCTGGGATGAGAAGGACAAAATTTTCTACGCAACGGACTATTAAACTTATCGCAGGCCAAAATTAGCTATTTGAGATATCCCGGATATTCTATCTATTCTTTTTAGAATGCTTTCTGCAGTTTCTACTCTTTCATCTAGGATTGGGTTCAGACAATCAAGAGCAATAGCAGGAAGGCAATCGTTGGTCATACTTTTATCTACCCAACTCCGGAAACACTTTCGATCATTTTTCTCCAAATAATTTTTTAGATACCTGTATGTTCTCAACCCGTATTCCTGCATGCAGCTACTCAGACCAGACGCTTCTGCAGGACTAAATTTCACGCGATAGACCTTTTGATCCAAAGGCTCACTGCTTGGGAGATCTGTTTTGTTCTCGCTACTTTTGTACATTTTAAAGGTTTTATACTTATTCATACAGTTTTCGCCTGGTAAAAGATGGAAAGTTCCTCTCCCATCCGTTGCGATAGGCTGTAACCCAAACAAGGACTCTAGAACCACTAAGGCAAAGGAATATAGATCGGCACTTTTCGCAAGAATGTCTCTAGTTTCGCCGTAGAGTACCCAGGTTAACGGATCGGAATGAATAAAAGTGCCTGCGAACTCTCCGCTAAGAGCCTTTGGATCAAAAGGTCTATCGCGTGAAATTTAGTCCTGCAGAAG
>JABDFB010000047.1:0-79 GCA_013286765.1 Deltaproteobacteria bacterium | reverse complement strand
ACGATATTCAAATGATGGAGATAGCTCAATCCAGCCGCAACATCCCCAAGGATTGGCAAAAGTCTTTCGGGATCTGGTC
>JABDFB010000046.1 GCA_013286765.1 Deltaproteobacteria bacterium | reverse complement strand
GGAAGAGACAATCGGTAAGCGTATTAACATTGCTCGAACTGAACAGGCTCTAGCGACGAACGCAGATATTATCGCCTCATCGTGTCCATTCTGTATGACCATGATGAACGACGGTGTTAAATCCAAAGACATGCAGGACAAAGTTAAGGTGTTGGATATAGCTGAGTTGATTGATGAAGCAACTCCAGCCGGCCCTTAGAAGGTGGATTAACCACGCTCTTTCACCGCCGCGGTTGGTCGATAGGTTGCTCTTGGACCATCGGCATTTCCATTTTAATCTTCCCCATGCACTCTTGGAGATGAGTCATTTCTTTATTTTCCTGGCCCGGAGTAGAGCAACTATTTCCATCGGAAGTTTTGTTTTTAGACGGATGAGAATGCAAGGCTAGAGCCGAATCATATTGTAACGCCATCTGAGGGTCCTGTGGCCTTCCAAGGATTCGAAGCATGCCTAGGAAGTTTTTAACTACAATCGGAGTATAATTATAGCCGCGTAGCCCATCAATCAAACCACGATAGATGATTGGGTCCGGTTTCATTTCTTTAAGAAACTGGATAGTATCGCTGGATTCCTCTTCAAGCTCTTCCGCTGTCCATTCAGCTGCAACGATTCGATTGATGAATGTCCTCTGCTCAAGTGTCGAGAGATCCTGACCACGAAAAGCTTGCAAAAGCTTCTTTAGAGGTGCTTTCTTGATTACCTTGAGACGACGTTCAGGATTATCTATTTTGAATCCCAAAAATAGGTCTACCACACTATTCAGTTCTTCCGAGTCAGTATCATAATCGAGAATTTTATCCATTGAAGCCTTTAGACTCTTTACTACACGAGCGTCTCTGGGCTTTAACAGAATGAGATCACCGGTCACCTGAGTGAGCGTTGTCTTAGAATCTTCAACATTTACATTACGATTGCTAAAATGGTCAAATAACCTCGCCATTTCAAGGTGAAAATCCCTATCCTGAATCTCTAATAGGGCAGCCAAATGAAGCGCGGCCGTATAACGGGGAGGAGTAGAACCAAATAATCCTCGAATGTCTCGAAGTAATTTGGGCTTGAGTATTTCTATTACGCGTGGATCTTTAGGGCTCAAATTTACGAGAGCCCGAATAATAGTCCCTTTAGCGTCATACGTCCAGGAACCATACAGATTCGCCACTGCAATATGGATTGCCGGATTTTGAAGTTTGAAGTGACTAGCTAGTGCCACTAACCATTTCCCATCTTCAGCGAGTAAAGAAAACCCTTTGGGTGCTAACAGCTGGGCCTCCAATTTCTCAGTTTTTCGAAAGTCTTTGGGTTCTAATTTTAGGAGCGTTGCGCTCGCGGCATTTCGCACAGAGGGGCTTTTGTCAGAAAGAGCATCCAATACGGCATCTTGAATTTCAGGATCCTCTTGAAGAACCGAAAGTGGAATGCGTCTGCAAGCCTCATTTTTTTTTGAGGAGTTTGGGTCTCTTAATTCCTTAAGCGTTCGAGATTTAATTTCATGAAGCACAGCCGGATTCTCGATTTTCACTCTATCTAGCAATTCTGTCGCATGAAACGAAAAGTCTTTCAAAAGAAATACTTCAAGATTAAATAGTTCAATTTGTATATGAGGGTCTTCCAGAACAGTAAAAACTCCTTCAATTCCTCTCACTACAAGATATTTAATCCAAGCAGGGGTGGAACTTTTTAGATTAAAATCTCGACTACTCGTTCTAGTCGAAATATCCGAGTCCCTCAATAACTCTAGAACCTGATTTCGCAACATAGGCGATGGAAGAACCTTCTTTCCCATCTGCTGTGCTAACCTGATCAGAGCATCATTACCAGCGATCGCTTTTAACATAGGAGGTATTTGGTCTTCTAAATCGAAATAGAATTGAAAAAATAACTTCTTATCTTTATTATATTGATTTACAAGGCTCTCTACCCATGCTGTATTGAACTGTATAAGATCTTCAATTTTCTTAGGAAGTTCCACAGCCCCTGAATTTTGAATGAGGACGTGTTCATTAACAATGAAATCAACGCCACAAGCCTCGGCCAAATATTGAAAAGGAAATTCTAGGTTCGGCGAGTGCTTTTTTTCTAGTCGAACCATTTCTCGAACAGGCTCTAGATCTTTTACCTGATTCCAATCTATAATTCTAAGGGGAGCTTCTTTCTTTACTTCAAGCCGAATGGGAATTCCATACTCTGCAGCAGTTTGTCTTTTCCAGTTGGAATAAGCTCCTGAGCCAAATGCGGCTCTTCCATGAATTTCACTGCTACGTACAAGTCCATTTCGCACAATAGCAAGAAAATTATCCGTTTCCGGCGTACCATGATAGAGAACCCCATTGTCTGTATATTGGGCAAGAAAATCTTCTTTCTTCATCAAGAGTCCTTTTTCTCGCAGACGGCAGGGGTCAGACTTCTCCTCTCTCTGAAAAGGATCTGAGCTATCAAGAAACTCAGGAATGAGAGAAAGATTTTTTTCGTTTTTCTTAATTGCCTGAGAAACCTCTTGAGCAAGAGCATCGACTGGGGTCCTAGGAATAGGAAGGCGAAATCGATTCCTAGCTCCACCAAACTGAGCGTTCCTCATCATTTTACCAAATTGTTCTATGGCCTCCGGAGATAGTTCATAACCGCTCTTAATTTTAGCTAAGAGCTTATTTAATTCCGACTCCAACTGCTTCTGTCCCTCTTCCGATAATTCCAGAAAAGGAATTTCTAAAAGGGCACGGAGCCCACGAATGGTTTGTTTATCTGATTCTTCGGCTTTATCACCCTGCTTCGCTGAAGCGCTGGGAGGCAGGTAGTCGTAAGTACCTAGAATAAATTGACGAAAGATATGGGGATACTGATCCGGATTTTTAATTTTTCCACCGCCAATTGAAAAAGCCAACCAATCGAGAGAACTCCCACCCTGTGCCGTCGTTCTCGTTAGCTGTTCAGAATAGTCCTTCACATCTCCAATAGGAACAATAGAATACTTCAGCTTTCCTTTAGTCTCAAACAACGACGATGCCGCTTTCTCCGCAGAATTAATAAATTCAAGAACTTTGTGTTTAAGGGCATCGTCCGTTTTTGTACCTTCTTTGGATGGAACGATTAAAATGTCTAAGTCACTTCCAATGCCTAATGCTTCCGGAATTTCGATTGGCCTATCAGAAGCGATCATCGCATCTAAGACATCGATTGTGGATTTTGTCTTATCCCTTAGCTTTGCCCTATGCACTTCTGCATAAATATAACCGAGTAGGCTTCTTAGTACGCCTCCTGCAATCATTACCTGAGCACCTGGCGGTTTCTGCCGATCTGCAATCCCCTGTAACTTATGGAAAAAGCCACGGGTCTGTAGAGCAGGCCCCTTTTTTTCGTCGCCTTCATCATCTATGTAAGGAATCTCAAGTCTTTCTAGAATTTTAGAGAGCACCTGCTCAACTTTCGCTTCTACGGCCCGTGTATCTTCAGCCGGGCCGAGCGGTCGGACCATTTCTTTGAAGTGGTTTGGAAAGACATCCCCTGCAAAGCAGAACGAAGGAAGAATAAGAAATAAAGATAGAAAAAATATTGCAGAAAAAAGCTTAAAACTGTCTATTTGGAATTGGATCTTAAACATATAGCCTAATCATCATACTAACGTGAAACAATGCATTATAAAAATGTGTCCGAAAGGGCATGTGTCATTAATAGCTATGCGGCGTCTCAGGAAGTGAAGTAGGCAGGCGGTACTACTACACACGCGGCCTTCACCGGCGAAAAATTCGTAGTCGACCTGCCGTGAGCCCCGAGTGAGCCCGAAAGAATCCCTTTTTTAAACCGACAAAAGAAATTTCCAAGCTGGGACTATTCTGATCTCAATCCCCTCTTCAACTAAGCTATCTTCATCGTCCCAAGTTACAATCGTGCCAGACTTCATGCGATACTGTTTTGCCGCGGAGACCAACGAGCGAATTTCTCTCGTCCTTGTAGCGCTATTTTGAATGGAATAGCAAACTTGAATAAGAAGGGTGGGGGTTCTTTCTTTAACCACGCAGAAATCGATGTCAAAGCCGGGTTCCTTTAAGTAGTAAACGTGGGGAAATGATCGCGATAGGTGTAGATAGATGAGCGTTTCCAGTCTCATTCCTAAGTCTAGTGTGGGCTTTGTGTTTAGGGCTGACCACATGCCTAAGTCACAGACGTAGTATTTTCTGGGACGTGTAGTGCGTTCTTTTAGTTTTCCTGAATAGCCTTGGACTTCGTAAAGAAGAAATACTTCTTGAAGATACTGAAAGTAGCTTCTCAACGTATTGATACTATTTATTTGGAATGTTTCTTCCAAGTTTGCCAGACTTGTCATGGACCCAGATTGCTGCACCAAATAGAGCGCTATTTCTTTTAGAATTCTCGTATTTCGCAATCGGTGTCGCTGTGCAATATCTCTGGTGATAATTTTATCAAAAAGCTCTCTCAAATAGGGGCCTCCTGGCTCGCCTAGAACAACTTCTGGAAAGCCGCCTATTTCGAAATAGGTCTGCATTTTATTTTTGACGAGTGCCCGCTCTTCAGTTGTCATTGTTTCAGAGACTTCCAAATTATTAAATTTCAGAAATTCTCGATAGGAAAGAGGGCTTAGCTCAAGTGAAAGATGTCTCCCTGTGAGATGAGTGGCTAGTTCTTGGCTGAGGAGCTTGCCGTTACTGCCGGTGATGATAAGATTTATTTTCTTTCGTTGGAGCCGATTTGCAAACAGTTCCCATGACTCAATATTTTGAATTTCATCGAAGATGAATATTTTAGTTTCGGGTTGGATTTGTAATAGAGTTTCGTAGACTTTGTTTAAGTCTTCAGTCTTAAGTCCAACAAGTCGTTCGTCATCAAAATTGACATAAGAAAATGGATAATCCGAAGGAATAGAGCCTAGACACAACGTTGATTTTCCGCTCCGTCGGATTCCGGTCACGACTTTCACCAGTCCGGAGGAGAGAATCATTTCTTTAAACTCAGAAGTCCTTTCTCTCTCTTTCCAAAACCTTCGAAGCTCTTGAGCTTCAACCTGCTGTTCCCTTAATACTTGGTTTAAATCGATCATCGAACTCATAAAATAACTATATCAACATAAAGATATAGTTTCAATATAACTACATCTTTATATTGATATAGTTACCCATCTTATTGTAAATATTAAGGATTATTACCAAAAACGCGTTTGTAATTACTCACTAGCTATTTATTCATCGCCGTCTCTTGCGTTTTCTTCGTCCGCTTTTTCTTGCGCTCTGGCCTTGGCGCGTTCCTTCGCCTCTTTTAACTTCTTGAATTTCGCTATTTCTTCATCGGCCGAACGCAGACTCTTTTTTATCAAGAAGGACCCTTCTTGGGTGTCCGGATCGTCAGTAACATCAGAAAGATCTGTGCCTTGGGCGCCTAATTCTTCCGAATCAAAATCCGGTTTTCGTTCTGGGCCTATCTGGTAGTCCATCGCTTGCGGCACAAAACCAACCGGCGGGAGAGGCGGACCTTTCACCCCGCAGCTGAATATCGGAAAAAATAAGAACGCAACTAAGAAACCCCAAAATAGCTTCTGCATTTTAAGGGGGCATTTTTTACTATCGGCAAGAGCTTGTCAATCGAAGCCTTATCCCTTTAATCTGTTGGAATGGGGGACGAGGATCTATGGGTTCACGCATTAATATCGTAGGAGTCATGACTGGGACATCATGCGATGGCCTCGATGCTGCTTGCATTTCGGTCGATCGACAGGGTTGGGACCTGAATTGGTCTTCTTCTGCTGATTATCCTAGTGCTTTGCGACGCCGGGTTATTGATTTCCAAAAGACTAACAGCCTTCATACTTGTAAGGACTTTCTACACCTCCATCGTGACTTGGGACTCTGGTATGGCCAGACAATCAAACGAATCCTCGCTGGGCGAAAAATTAAACCGGACGTCATTGCTAACCATGGCCAAACAATCGCACACTTTCCAGGTCCGAATGGAAAAGGTGCCACGCTGCAACTGGGAGATCCCACCCGGATTGTCGTGGCGACTGGAAAGACGGTGGTCTCGAATTTTCGGGAAGGTGATATCGCGGCAGGTGGACAGGGTGCACCGCTGGCTTCGGCTTTTCATCAGCTTGTTGCGCGAAGTCTCGATCGAAAAGGGAAGGGAATTGCGATCCATAATATTGGCGGGATTAGTAATCTCACTTATGTGGGATCTAAGGACAGAGTTCTTGCCTTCGACACCGGCCCTGGCAATATTTGGATCGACGCCGCTGCTGAACGAGTTACACAAGGTCGGTGGAAAATGGACCGAGGCGGAAAACTTTCGTCTCAGGCAAAGCCAGATTCCGACACCGTGAAGGCATTGCTCAAACATACGTACTTTTCGTTAGGGGTTCCTAAGACTACGGGGCGCGATGATTTTCCTTTGAGTGACTTTTTTGCAAAAGCCAAGGTGAAAGGCCCTGCGCTGGTTGCCACTGCTCTAGAAGTAACCGTTGAGTCCATTGCCCGAGCTTACGAGACTTGGATTTTAAAGAAAGGGTTGCCCTTGCAGACTATTTTGATCAGCGGGGGTGGGGCAAAAAATGCGACCTTAATGCGACGCTTGCAGGCCAGGCTGCCTTATATAATGATAGATGATTTAAGCAAGTACGGTAACGATCCCCAGTACATCGAGGCACAGGCCTTTGCCATTTTGGGCTTTTTCTCCCTAATCGGAAAACCTGTCGGAGGGACCTGGACCGGTGTGAAAGAATTCGGGCCTCCAGGATATATTATTCCGGGAAAGAACTGGTACGAGGTGGTTGCTAAGATTCATCGGATACCGTTATAGCCGATGCCGGAAGTGAAGCCGGAAATTGCACTCCCATATAGAACACTATTTGGCCCGAGAGCATCGGGTGGAGTGTCGGAGTCGGTCAAGCAGTCCCAGTAGCAGGGTGGTTTCCAATTTTTCTTCCAATCGACTTTGGTGCAGAGGGACTTTGCACGTTGAGAAGCCCAAATGCCAGGAGCAAGTCTTACATTATGCTTCCATAGACGATCGAGCCATCGAGTCATTTGGGGGCTGACGGAGGAGGTTCTTTCTAGCATTTGGATTAAATCCAAATGCGTGGAAAGCCAAAGGGCGGGGTTGCCAATATCGTATGAAGTAGAATCGGCAACGAAAACGAAGGCACGTTTTTTTTCGATTGCCGGAATTAAAAGAGATGAAACAAAATCACTTGGGATGTCTTTTGGTATTTGATCGAGACACTCGCGTTCCAAGACAGCGGCACCGGTGAAGTAAGGACGATTTTTTTCCATCCCACCCAGGCCTGTGATGAGGCGAGTGTGCGGATCAAAGAGGATTTCGCGGTAGGTTCCAGAATTCTTGCTGACGGAGACAGCGAGAGTTATTAAAGCGTTCTTTTCTTTGCGGAATTTTTGATGAGCCTCAGACAAGGCGGACCAGTCAATATCCAAGATCGTATCTGCCACGGAATAGAAAAAAGACCCGCTGCCCAGGAAGGGAGTCGCCTTTTTTAGTCCCCCGGCGCTCCCTAAAAGGAGTGCCGACTCATCACTAACAATGAGTGTAGAACTGGGGTGTTCCAATGCTGCCAGGCCCGCTTTGGTTTCCTCGGCGCGGTGATGCACGTTGACGACCATTTTTTTAACGCCCGTTGAAACCAGAGAATCGACAAGAAATTGGATAATAGGAATCCCTAAGACGGGAAGTAGCGCTTTCGTCCTATGATCCGTAAATGGGCGGAGCCTTTGTCCTATCCCCGCGGCCATGAGCATTGCAGTCGATGTCAAACTATTCCCCCCGGCTGTGGTTCTAGAAATAATAATAGTAAAATAGAACTTCTCTCAAATCCGAGTACTCTGGATATTTTAAGAGTTGTCTACGAATATTCTCAAACGTATTTCCGATATACTTGAGATAGGATGCGTTGCCTCGTTTATTTAAAAAAGAAGCAAAGCTCCCGATGGCCTTGAAGTTTCTCTGGACGGACATCAGATCGAAGACCTTTTGGAAGTGAGCTTGATCAATGGATTTACCCGACAGAGTCTCGTACTGTTTAATGTAGTATTGGATCAAACCAGAGATTTGGGACTCCTCAAGCTGATAGTAACTATCCTTCAAGAGAGACGCTAGGTCATACTGGGGCGGACCCATTCTTGCGTCCTGAAAATCAATCATGACCATTTCTTCGTCGGCCTCATTTTGCGCAGGTGGAACCATGATATTTCGACTGTGATAGTCGCGATGTGTTAAAACGGCTGGTTGTTCGGCCAGAAATCGGCAAATTTTTGTAAATTGGCCGGTCATGATTTTTTCGTCTGCATCCGACAAATTTCTTTTTAAGTATTCTTTATAGAGATGTTCAATGGTGAAGTTTACTTCCCACATCAACTTTTCTTCGTCGAACTTGAGTTTGAATGCGGTCAGACTTTTTTTCTTAGTTTGGCTACCTTTGTTTTCAGGCGATGCTTTGACTTGAAAAAGTACAAGGGCGTCAATAGCCTCTTCAAAGAGCTGCCTTTCGACCTGAGCAGAGGTAACTGACTGTAATTTGCGGAGAAGAGTGACGTCGCCTAAATCCTCCAGTAAGATAAATCCCTTTTCGGAATCAATATCCAAAATCGTAGGAACCCGAATTCCCGACGTACTTAAGTGTTTCTGAACTGCAAGAAATGGATAGTTTTCTTCCTGATCCGGGAAGGGTTCGACTATCATGGCAATATAGCTATGGGCTTCAGTTTGAACTCGGTAGTAGCGCCGGGTACTCGCGTCTCCGGGAATGCGGGTCACAGAGGTGATCGTCCGTGATTTTCTTACCCAGTTTGATACCTGTTCGTCACTGACAAGTAATTGATCGATCATTTTCCTTAACTCCTTGGCAAATGGATTCACAGCTTTCGAATTCTTTCCTGAATAACGAGAAATTCCTGACTTCTGAGAACGGGATTACGCAATGGTACGTAAAACGAAATTTTCTGTCGGACTTGCTCTTGAAGTTCCGGAATAGCCTTTAGAGGATAAGGAGAGCGTGTTCCTAATTTTTCGTATTTCTCTAAAAGAGATAAAAGGCCACGAGGATCGAATCCGGCCTTGTAGAGTATATCAACGGCCCCCACCCAGGCTTCAGTTTCTTCACTTTCAGTAAATCTTAATGCGTCCTTCGCTCCTGGGATTTCAATATCGATTCCAAAGTTTCTCAACGTTGTTTTGGGATCAGGTTTTGTATAGAGATCTGGTGTTTGCGGTGTGTCGATATTTGGAAGATCTGCAGTCGGAAGAAAATCAATATTGGCGCTGAGTTCTTTGCTATTTGATTCGTGCGAAAGTTCCAGACCTTTGTCCGTGCTCGTCCTTGTATCAGAGTCTGTACCTGCACTCTCGCCCGTGCTGGTTGCATGATGAGCGTTCTTAGCCATCTTTTTGAGCAGGGCAATTTGAGTCAGATGATTATACACATCCTTTCTAGATAGATGTGCTAGCTGGATAGCGATTTCCGCTGCGATTTCGCTGTCAAAATCTGCCAGTTTTAAGGACTGTTGTGACAAATAGAGTCTACTATTGGGGAGATTAAAGCTAGGCGATACCCGCTTTTGCGGCGTTTTCATCGCAAAAATCCGGACCCTAAAATCAGTATGGCCTGCCAATTTTCTAATAGTTTCGTCGAGATAGGATCTTACTTTCATATCCTCTTTGAAAAGTAAGTGGCGGTCCAGTTTATGAGCCAGCTTTTGACCCATGTGGTTTTCAATCTTAGCGAGTTGTTCACCAGAAATATTTATTTCTTTTTTTGAATGAGAACACGCGGAAAAAATCAATACTAGAGTTATAATAAGGTAGAAATGCATTAGTACTTTCATAGGCCTAGCTTATGACTTATCGAAACACTTAAGGATAAAGATGTCCAGTCATTCCTTTCACTCCACCATTGCGCTCTACCGGGCAGGTTTGGTATGAACGGAAATGTACTTATATAAAGGGCGAGGAAAAAAGAACCATGGAAAAAATTCCGGAAACAGCGAACAAGGGATTAGAGAACATCGTGGCCTGCACGAGCAATGTCAGCACGATACATGATGTTACCCTTCTTTATAAAGGTTACACAATTGAGGACTTAGCTACCCATTGTGGGTTTGAAGAGGTCGTTTATTTGCTCTGGTATGATCATCTTCCGAATGCAAAAGAGTTAGAGAAGTTTAAATTGGACCTTGCCAAAGAAATCAATCTGCCATCCGAATTGGAAGGAATTCTAAAGTCTATCGCTAAGACATCAGCCCATCCGATGGCAAAACTCAGAACAGCTGTCTCCTATTTCGGGCTCTTAGATTCCGACGCGGAAAATATTACTCCAGAGGGGCTAAAGAACAAGGCACTCAAACTCACGGGTGCGATGCCGAGTATTGTGTCGACTCTTTCCCGCTTTGAACAGGGGAAGGATCTCGTTAAGCCTAAGGCGGGCAAATCGACTGCCTGGAATTTTCTCAACATGATCAGGGATAAAGCTCCGACTCCCGAAGAGGAGAAGCTTTTTGATACTGCGTTGGTCTTGCACGCTGACCATGAACTCAACGCTTCGACCTTTACCGCACGAGTGGTAGCTTCAACCACCAGCGACTACTATAGTGCGATAACAGGTGCTCTGGGTTCGCTCAAAGGACCTCTTCACGGAGGTGCTAACGAGCAAGTTATGGTGATGTTGAAAGAAATTGGATCTATGAAGAAGGTCGACGCCTTCATTGATAATGCGATCAACACTAAAGCAAAAGTGATGGGCATTGGGCATCGAGTCTATAAAAATGGTGATCCGAGAGCAAAAATTCTAAAGGAAATGTCCCTTAAGATTTGCGAGAAAGCTGGCCTTCAAGAATACCATCAGATGCTGGTAAGTATTCAAGAACAGATGGAAGCTAAGAAGGGGCTGATGCCGAATGTGGACTTCTTCAGCGGGCTCGTCTATACGGCACTGGGACTAAGATCGCGAGATTTCACACCAGTTTTTGCAATGAGTCGCGTTTCAGGATGGTCGGCTCAGGTGATGGAACAGGCTACGAATAATCGTATTTACCGTCCAAGAGCTTTCTATACGGGACCAACGGATCTAAAAATTAAACCGATCAACCAGCGTTAAGGTGCACGCCGTTCTCGGCAGCAAGGCTCGTGGGTACCCGTCATTTTTTCTGCGGGAGGACTGGCGTCTATCTTACTTTGCGCAAGTTTAATTAGGTTTTGTAAATCCGATGCAGGATCAGGAAGGCTTTTTTTGAAATCCAGAGCCAGCTCGCCCTCATTGATAGGACTCTGAGAGAGATAGGCGTCTAACCTGCCATTTGCGAGTTGGAGTTGTCTTCGCGTAAATCGGAGTGACTCGAGCGGGGGATTTTTTGAGCCGAGTCGAATTCGGGCGCTCTCGATCAGACTTAGGACATGACTAGGGTTATTTCTTGCGTCTAATTCGAGTGTTTTTAACGCTTGGCCAGGCTGTCCGGAAGCGACTAGAGACTGGGCGTACCATATCGTAGTGAGTTCGGAATGCGCCAGTTCGGCTTTCGCCAGTTGGAATTCGCTCACGGCTTCAGCATTTGCGCCAGAGAGTTGCAACGCTCGTCCCAACCAGAGTTGTATTTCAGGATGGAAGGGATTTAATTTTTTTGCCATCTTTAAATACGTTAGCGCTTGTTTGGTATCATCGGTAAGAATAGCGCTTTGTCCTAGGCGAACGAGTAATTCACAGTTATCCGTTTCATCTATTGCTGCTTGTTCAAATCGATCCTTCGCGCTTTTGTACTTCCCCGCTTGGAGGTAATTGACTCCGTCCTGATACAGTTGAAATGTTCGGTTAGTTAGAAAGGCCTGAGACAGAGTCTGGAGTCGAAGCTTTAAAATTTGATAATCGGATCCATTCGAAACCTTAATCTCCTTTACCAACAAAGCTAGGGCTTCAGATCGTCTATCCTGATAAACGAGAGCATGGGATAACCTGAGTACCGCAGGCAAATAATGCGGAAACTTTGTAATAACATTCTGCAACAAGGGGATCGCATCAGGCCAATTGCGTTTCTCCAAAGCGACTCTGGCTGATAGGAACTCAGGTTCATTCCAAAGCGGATCAAATGTCACAAGACCAGGCGAGGGCAGTCCTGACGTTGAAGCTACGGCTGTCGAAAGTAATGCAATCCAGATAGCGCAGCCCTGTATGGCTCGGAAAATCAATTTCTCGACATGCTTGGAGTTGCGGGCTACACTTACATAATTGAGTGATGCTTCCTTTTGAATCTTTCGCATGCAACAGCATTAGAACCGATATGAGATGCATTGTCAAACTTGCACTTTCGATGGTTTTTTCTCCTGCGACCTTCCTGATGCTTGCCTGTATACACTTATTTTGTTTGTCTGATTATGCTTGGTCTAGCTCGGATGAAGCTGAACTGCCAGATATTCTTGCGCGGACCTACAATCTCACGCCGACCAGACGAAGTAGGTCAAACAAGATTTATATTTTTCAGACATCGCTTCATAAATTACCTAAAGTTGGAGATCTTCTCCTATTTAAGGATAGCGGAAAATCGGCTATGGCATTTCGTGTTTTGAAAAACTATCCCGATCAAGAGATAGTGGCCGCGAAGCGTGTAAAAAAATATAAAGGCTACAGGATTCTGGAACTCGACAAAACCTATCTTGCAATCCAAAAAGAATCGGATCTTTCTAAGGCGGGATTGACGGAAGAGGATAAAGACAGCCTGAAAGAACTAGAAGGGACGCTTTCTGGCAGATTCGATGATGAATTGGACTCCGGCACTACCCCAAGCCCAGAAACACAGACAGACGTTGTTAAGGATCAAGATGAATTCGACAGTGATAAAGCATCTAGTAATGAAACAAATTCTGTTATAGCTCCTCCAGAAGTGGTGACTTTCGAACCCGACAAACATTGGCTGACATTAGGAGTTGGGTTCCTTAGGACGAGTGGAGCTCAGACTCTCTACAATACAACTTATTTTTCCGCAGGCAGTATTCGATATGGTTACAATGTAGGAAGGTTGCTCTATTTTCGAGGGCATCGTGCACAAGATTCCCTTACGATAGAAGGCGGATTCTATATGTATAAAACCATTAACTTCGTTGTTTTGGGTGACGCTTATACGGTCCTATCTACCGCAGGTATGGTCCGTTACAATGTTTTCTTCAGTGAGAGTTTTGGAATTTTTGCCTATGCCGGTGTTATGAAACCATATATATTATCTAGTTCTCAGGCCCAGGATTCTGCGATCCAAGTCTTAACTAATATCCTACCTGTTTTTGGGGCTGGATTTTTCTTCCAGTTGGGCCCTGGGTGGTTCACACGAGCCGATATAGGCTATGAGTCGATTGCTCTAAATTTGGTGCTTAGGTTCTGAAGATGAAGATGAATTTTATTCCCTTTAGGTTGCGGCTCGTTTCCCTGAGTTTTCTGATTTGGGGGCCATTGTTAGCGTTAGAGGCGCTTTTGATTTCAGGCTCTGCTTCATTCAAACTTTCCTTTAGGAATACGTTTATTGGGAGCATGATTGCGCTCGGACTTACCCTCTGTCTTACCCTTGTGGTTGTTTCTGGCCGAAGGTGGACCCGGTACGTGATTATTTCTCTGGCAGGTATCTGGATTATTGGCAGTTTGTTTTCATCCTTGATTGCTCGAGATTCAAATTTGGGTTTCTTTTCGGTTTTCCTGCTTCTTTTCCTGACTATGCAGTACCAGTTTTTGAAGGCAGAGCTAAACAAAGCTTATTTGGATTCTGAGTTAAAGTGGTATCAGCTATTTTCGAAACCGATTCCAGGTTTGAGCTGCGAGATTCATTGCGATAAAGAAAAAGGCTCGTTTCAAGTAACTAAGTTAGACGCAGATGGAGCCTTTCTATTGCCATCGCGTCAAAAAGTCAAATCTTCACCAGCTGCTTTGTCATCCACTCTAGGGTCGCAGTTAATTCGATCGCCAAGTTTTCCTATTTCATTTCGATTTCAAGGCGAGAAATTTAGTTGCAAGGCTCGGACAGTTTTATCTATGAAAAAGGCCTTGGGCATTGGCATTCAATTTCTTGAGATCGAAGGAGATCAAGAGAAAGATATCGAAGACTTTCTAGAGAAGTTAAAGATAAGAGGCTTGCTGCCAAACTAGTTTTATTTCATCAGGTATGCTAAGTTCTTCGAACTGTGACTAAGCATCGTCTGAACTTACCGGGAAACTTACTAACTGGGTCATGGAGGCGGTCGATCGGGGCGCTTCTTCTTTTAATGTTTTTGACGCATTGTGGATTGCACGCGGGAACGGGAGTGGCGCCCAATGATCCGACTCCAAGTGGCCAAATTCTAAAACAAGGTCAATTTTTTAGTCAAAGCGGCCAAACGGTTACAGGATCCGCCGTCATCTATCTGTCCGGATCATCGTATATTTTGCGATTGGAAGGGATTTCTACCCCGAGTGAAGCTGGGCTCCAGGTAAGAATCGATGGAAATCCAGGCGGGGTAGTATTTACCTCCGCTTTGTCCGCCACCTCAGGCAACCAGAATTACCCATTTTCAGGGGGGGTAGGAGTCACCTTCAAGGCTGTTGATATCTATTCGACTTTGAATAGCGTCAACTATGGATCGGCCCAACTCAATTAGTCTGCAGAATTTTGACTGACAAAGGTTCAACTCAAAATTCCTATTTCAGGACACGACTAATTAGTTTTTAACCGTCAGATTTGATAGTCTAGCTTGTATGTTCTCAGCAAATACTTTCGCCGATACCCCCAGTCTTATCGTTGCTGGTTTTGTGGCATTCACGCTTTGCTTGGGTTTCTGTCATCAAATCGTCGCCCGTTTGAAAAAAGCGAAGCTGAATCAGTCAGAAGCTTTGCGTCGAACCTTTGACCTCGCCCAAAAAAGCGGTTCCGAGAGTCGTAACCAGAAGCTACTAAAACGAGTCAAAATCTATATCATTCCCGATCCAGAGGTCTATGGTCTAACGGTGGCATCTGTTGGAAGAAGAGGAGCTATTTTTTTAAGCCAAGGTCTCATTTCTTCCGTCAAAGAGTCGCAATCTCGAGAATTGATAGCGCTCACAGTGAATCGTCTAAAAAGACGGGGCTCTGTCCTGAGGAGCTTCTGTTTAATTATGAGTCTTATCTTGTTTTCGGGAATGCCTCGTGCGTGGCGAGGTTTTTTAGAAAATTCTTCCAGTCACAACATTGCAGGCAATCAGTTCCCCAACGCCCTTTCCATGATGTGTTTTTGGATCGTATTGCCCGTGTATAAATTCTTTGCTTATTTTGGAAGACCCCTTTTATTTAAAATAGAGAACCTCTCCGGAGGACTTGTTTATCGTTTCGGGGAGAGGTAGTTCTAGGGCATGGCAAAAGCTCAAAAAGATGAAACAGAGTCATTACCAAAGATCGATTTAACGACTTTTTTTCTTTCCATTTCTTCAGCCGCGTTTATAGGTTTGGGAATAGTTCCGTTACCGGAGGGGCAAGAGACTAACGTTGACTTGGAATTAGCCCGTCAAAATATTGATCTTTTAGAACTCATGTATGAAAAAACCCGGGGTAACCGAACTCCGGAGGAAGATCGTCTGATTGAGCAACTCTTGTTTGAAACACGGATGAAATACGTGGAAAAAGAGGCTGATGTGAAACGCAAACTCAAATAAGCAAATTGGAATCATTGATAACAGCGTAAAAAGAAATCAGATCAGTTGATGAAATGAGCAAGAATTTCATATATAAATAAAGTTCATTCATTCGCTGTTTGCTATCTCTAAAAGACTCCACTACAATAAATAATAAGAAGTGTAAAAATGCCTCGTAGGCCTACTAACGGAGGGACGGGCCAAAATGGAGATTACAGAAGTAAAAGTTTTTCCAGTCGATGAAGAGAAACTCAAGGCCTATATTACCATTGTCTTTGACCAATGCTTTGTCGTTCGCGATCTTAAGATTATTAGCGGAGCTGCAGGTCTTTTTGTAGCGATGCCAAGCAAAAGACGCAAGGATGGAACGTTCAAGGATATTGCTCATCCCTTGAACCAACAAACTCGCGCTCATATGGAAAAAAGGATCCTGGACGCTTATTTGGCCGAAATCAAGAAACCGGTACAACAGAGCAATCCTCTTAGCGCAGAAGATGCCGAAAAAAGAGCAGATAAAGACGAAGGTTAGTTAAGTTTAGGATAGCTCTAGCTTGCTCCCCCAGGGCACGTGTGCTAAAAACGCATATTGATGGGGCGTCGGCAAGCGGTAAGCTAGCGGATTTTGATTCCGCCATCCCCTGGTTCGAATCCAGGCGCCCCAGCCATTTTTACCGGGTACGTTCCGAAGACATAGGTAACAGTTTATTCGGGCGATATAGGTAACACGTTAGAGCGGGAGTATCTGCTTAGCAACGGCAATTAGAAAAAAAATAGCCAAAAGAGCCTTCATTACCGAAATTCGGTTGGTTTCCCGAAGCGTGTCTAAAAGAGTTCTGAACCGCATCATAATTCCATTGTAACGCCGCAGCAAAAGAACTCAATGTGTAACCCTTGACACAGGTAGAGTTTTGATCGAATGTGGGGCCAGTTCATGTGCCCAGGTGGTGGAATTGGTAGACACACTCGTTTCAGGGGCGAGCGCCAAAAGCATGAAGGTTCGAGTCCTTTCCTGGGCACCACGCAAGTCTTTAAGGCTTCGTCCCCGCCTTTACTTAATTTTCACCGAAACAGTGAGTCCTTCGCCAGTCGGGATAATCGTGGATCGAAATCGACCTCCCTGGGCTGCCATCAGGTTATATTCCCGTAGAGCTTTTACGGCTGCTTCATCGTCCGATGAAAGAAATTTTTGGTCAGCGATGGTCCCCCAGGCAAAGGTATTGTCGGCGAGTGCGACTCCACCGACTTTGAGGTTGTCAGCAGCCCATTTGAGATAATTGGGATAATTGGTTTTGTCAGCATCGATGAATACGAGATCGAATGGTCCGTATTTTACTATTTTCTCTAAATTCTCCCACGCCGGTCCTACAAAAATTTCAGCCTGGTTCGCAAAACCGGCATTCTGAAAGTTCTCACGTGCGATATCAGCTTGTGATTGTTGAAGTTCGAAAGTGTATAGTTTCCCGTCCGATCCGAGTCCTCG
>JABDFB010000045.1 GCA_013286765.1 Deltaproteobacteria bacterium | reverse complement strand
GATGGAGTGACGATTTGGGGCTCGATGCAATGCCCGTACTACATTCAAAAAGGGCTGATTTCTCTCTTTAATCTGCCACCACACAAAATTCGCGTTATTCAAACCGAAACGGGTGGGGGTTTTGGTGGCAAAGAAGAATATCCGACTGTCATAGCTGGTCACGCAGCTTTGCTTGCCTGGAAAAGTGGGCGTTCCGTGAAGATGATCTATGATCGCTCCGAAGATATGGTTGCGACTACAAAACGGCATCCTTCACTCACGCGACACAAAACGGCGGTTTCAAAAGACGGACGTCTCTTGGCAATGGAAATAGAATTTATGTTGGATGGAGGTGCTTACTGCACCCTATCTCCTGTCGTTCTTTCGCGCGGCACGATCCATTCGGCCGGGCCATACTATTGCCCCAATATTCGAATTGAGAGCAAAGCAGTAGCTACGAACACACCGCCTCACGGAGCCTTTCGCGGGTTTGGCGCACCACAAAGTATTTTTGCGCTCGAGCGCCATATGAATGTCATTGCTCAGCGCTTGGGCCTTTCTCCAGATGAGTTTCGGCGGCGGAATTTTTTACGACCGGGCCAAAAAACGGCCACAGATCAGGAAATTCGGGATCAGATTGATTTGTCTCAGATGCTCGACCGTGCTCTTCAACTCGCCGGCTATTCCGAAAAGACAGAGGAATATGCTGTTTCAAATAAACAAAAAAGCCATGTGAAGCGCGGTATTGGTTTTTCGGCTTTCAAACATGGCTCCGGCTTTACTGGTTCCGGTGAAAAACATCTTGCTTCTGTGGTCGGTGTAGAAGCGACAGTCGAAGGTAAAGTTCGAGTTTTAGTTGCAAGCACGGAAATTGGCCAAGGCACGAATACCATGCTCTCCCAAATTGTGGCGGATACTCTCGGAATCGATTATGGGTTGGTCGAAGTTGCCCAACCTGATACTGCTTTTGTCCCAAACAGTGGTCCCACGGTAGCTTCGCGCACCTGTATGGTAGTGGGCAAACTCGTCGAATCCGCCGCCCTTGGCTTAAAGCAAACACTGGTTCATCGCGGATTTTTAAACTATTCTGGATATTCGTCTAGTGATTTCAGTGCGGCTTGTCGGGGCTATATTCAATCTGTCAGTCCACTCAAAGTCATCAGCGAATATCAGCAACCAAAAGAGATTAATTGGGACGATGCAAACTATCGAGGGGATGCCTACGCAGCATATGCTTGGGCTATTTATGTTGTTGACTTGAGCATTGATACTCTCACTTACGAAGTGACCGTTCAAGACGTTGTGGCTCTTCAAGAAGTGGGCAAAGTCATTCACCCCGTATTAGCGGCAGGGCAAATTCAGGGCGGAGTTGCCCAAGGACTGGGCCTTGCGCTTTATGAAAAAGTGATTTGGAAAAATGGCCGAATGGCAAATAACAAATTAACAAATTATATTATTCCAACCACAATGGATCTGCCTCCGATCCGAGTTTTTTTTGAGGAAAAAGGGGGGGCGTATGGTCCGTCTGGGGCCAAAGGCATTGGTGAATTACCGATGGATGGACCAGCGCCGGCCGTCGTCAATGCAATTGAAAACGCATTAGGAGACTTGACGGGAGAATTTAATCAAGTCCCACTGTTACCGGAAGATATTTTTCGCGTCATTAGTAAAAGACAGAAACAAAAAGACGAAAGGACTTTGCAAACGTGAACGATTCTGTTTCTGCATCAACGATTGCATTTCGAGTGAATGGGCAATCCCATGAAGTGAAAGCCTACCCGATGGCGCGCCTTCTCGATGTATTGCGGGAAGACCTTCGCCTTACGGGAACGAAAGAAGGTTGTGGCGAAGGGGAGTGCGGCGCCTGTTCCGTCTTGATGAATGGGGAAATCGTGGACAGCTGTCTGATTCCTGTCGCCCAAGCACACGGATCAGACATTACGACGATTGAAGGTATTGCAAGTGATCCGCTCAATCAGAAGCTCATAGATACTTTTGTTGAAGAAGGTGGAATTCAGTGTGGAATATGTACGCCCGGAATGATGGTGGCGATTGTGAACTTGCTCAAAACTGCGACTCCTTCGACTCTCTCTGACGAGCAAATTCGGAGCGGATTGGCCGGAAACCTGTGTCGATGTACTGGGTATGCAAAAATCATTGAAGCAGTCAGGAAAACCGTATCATGAGAGCTCTTGTTTCAGACTACCAGATGATTGTTCCCAAGAATCTCGACGAGACACTTAAACTTTTGCATTCCGAGCAGAATGTCTGGTCCCCCTTTGCCGGTGGTACGGATCTAATGGTTGTTTTCGAAACGGGCAAACTAGAGAAGAAAAAATTTATTAGTCTCTGGAATTTGAAAGAACTCAAATTCATTCGTGAATCCGACGACACTCTTGAAATTGGAGCCCTCGCAACATTCACTGACATTCAAAGAAACAGCATCGTCCAGCGTGAATTTCCTATTCTCTATCAGGCGAGTCAGCTCGTAGGTGCCATAGCAATTCAAAATCGTGCAACCCTCGCTGGAAATCTTGCCAACGCCTCTCCTGCCGCTGATTCTTCGCCCGCTCTCCTGGTCTATGAAGCAGAACTAGAACTGATTTCAGCGCAAGGAGTGCGAACGATTCCGTACACAAAATTCCACTTGGGATATAAACAAATCGATCTTAGACCGGATGAGCTGATCAGAAGTATACGTATTCCGCGCAGAAAGCCGGGTGTCGGTGCAGCGGTGAGCGGAAATCAGTCCGACGTTCACTATTTTCGAAAAGTAGGAACCCGGCGGGCTCAAGCGATTTCCAAAGTTTCGTTTGCGGGTTTTTTTGGCGCTGGCCTTCCTGGAAAGAGCCCGGTCGTCCGAATCGCTTTGGGCGGCGTTGCTCCTGTTGTCATACGCTGTTACCAGACAGAAGCGATGATTCAGAATCAGGCGAGTATTTCTCAGATGGATTTCTCAGCACTACAATTAAAATTGTTTGAAGAGATTTCGCCTATTGATGATATTCGTTCCAACAAAGAATATCGTGCGGCAGTCTGTAATAATCTTCTGGGGGATTTTTTAAAACATGTGGAATTGGATCACCGAACTGAATGATCTACAGAAAAATGTTCGGCCCATTCAGCCCGTTGTCCTAGTTACTGTCACCCGTTGCTCTGGGTCTACGCCTCGCGATCCCGGTACAAAAATGATAGTGTTCAAAGACGGCGATATCCGAGGGACCATTGGTGGTGGTAGGCTTGAAGAACTTGCAATTCAAGATGCAAAGGTCTGCATTGAAGCCAACGCCACCGCACGAACTATCACCTACCCGTTAGGTGCAAAGACCGGCCAATGCTGTGGCGGAGTGGTGGAGCTTCTTATGGAAGTATTATTTAATGGACCACATCTCTATATTTTTGGCGCTGGTCATGTGGGTCAAGCGCTCAGTCGCACCATGGCGGGTACACCGTTTTTAGTACACTTAGTCGATGAACGGGAAGAATGGATCCAGTCGGATCAGATTCCGGAGGGCGCGGTCAGATATTCCGATGGATGGGAAGACTTTATTGAAAGTGCACCTTGGGACGCCAAGAAAACTTATTCGGTCATCATGACCCATCGACACGATCTCGATCAACAAATTTTAGAGAAATTGCTTGACCGAAACGCGTGCTATATCGGCCTAATAGGTAGTAAACCGAAGTGGGTGCGGTTCTCACAACGCCTCCAGGCGCGGCAAGTGCCTAGCGAAAAACTGGCACGAGTAAAATGTCCCATTGGAATTCCATTCGGCGGAAAATCCCCGCAGGAAGTCGCTATCAGCGTTAGCGCCGAGATTTTATCGCACTATTATGGGATGCAATCGATTCGATCCAATGTCCAATTAATATAATTTAAAAAAATAACAGATCTATCGAAATAATAAATTTGAATGGTTAAAGTATATTGGTATAGGCATTCTGGAGATAGAATCAGTTGCACATTATCTTTCCCATTGATAAGCCTGTTTTCAGAAGAAGGTGAACGGAGTATGAAAACAAATCGCAGGAAGGTATTAGATAATAGGAAATACCCTAATAGCCGGGCGCCTCTGTTGACTGTTCTTACTTTGACGCAAGTGGGGTTTATGTGTTCACCAACTATAGTTTATTCAAGTGATAGAATAAATAGCGGCAATCTACATCGTGATCATACAAATGATACTAAAACAAATGATATTAAAAGACAGGGACGACGCTTTACTTTCGCCCCGGAGCATACGGGAGTTAGCAATGACTCAGTACGTTTCGAAGTGAAAACGGCGCCACCTGTCGAAGCTGGTCGAGCGTTAATAGAGGCTAGCAAAAACCTAAATCTGGCGGAAGTGAGAGAATATCTTGCCCGCAATCCTCAGCAGTCTGATTTGGACGAAGCACTTTTCCTCGTTGCCAAAAATCCGAATTCAAGTGCATTAGCTATTGTCAAAATGTTGATAGAGCGGGGTGCGAAAATAATTGAGAAAATCGTTGGAGAAGGTCAAGCTGTTACAACCATACATGAGGCCGTGAAAACCGGTAACCTTGAAGTGATAAAATTCCTCTTTAGTAGAACAGATAGGGAATTTGTAACTAAGCATTGGTCAAAGCTCGTGCTTGATGCCGCGACTTTTCGGAATGTGGATGTATTTCGGTATTTTTGGAGAGAAGTCGCAAAGGATTTCGGGGATGCTCTAGAAGCGGCAGTGCGTAGTACTGCCAATAGTAGGTTGCCGATTTATTACGTCTTAAAAGCGGCAGCAGGGCGAACTTCGGGTGGGGAGCGTCCGATTTTTGTTATTTCTATGTTTAGGAATTTACCGCATCGCCGAATTGGGAATTTGCTTCTAAAGTACATTGTGGAAGATCGTGACGAGATTTTTCCCAAGAGTCTTGGCTGGGATAGCCAAGAATTATGGGAAATTATCAAAGAAAAGGGGTTGGCCTATTTCACGAGCAAAGAAGAAATGAACGCGTACAAAAGGACATATTCTTCGCCAAGGGAGGGGAAACAATTATTGGAGAGACTCACGGCGCTTGGGTTTCGCGAAAAGGACAACGAAGAGAGAAAAACTTCCTTAGTCGCGATCGTTCCTCCTTCTCAAGAGGAGAAAGGTGGGACTCTCGATTGTTTAGGTCGCCATTGCATACACGCCCCGATGTTGGAGACGGCGGTAGTTTTTGGTGATTCAGAAGAAGTGCGTGAGCTAATCAATTTGCACCGGAGACCGTCGAGTATAGTACCTGGTGTCGAGAATAGGGTTCGCGAAAAGTTTAAGTTAAGTCCAAAACGAGTAAATTTTGACCGGGCATACTGGAATAATTTGATTCGACGAATGTCTGTTTTTTCTGTGACATGCGAATTTCCAGACCCCGAAATTCTTAGAGAATTATTGATGGGTTTTCCGTCTGAAGCCGCCTCCAAAGCTGAAGTTCTAGAAATCCTGACAGGCCCAAAAAACTTGGAACTGTTAAAATCCGCTATCGATCGGATAGGACGATCGTCTCGTGATTCCTTTGATAGGACAATGTTTGTCCAAATGGTATTATTTCCCATTGCTATGCGAAATAAACATGCAAAGCTCCTTCTGAAGACGGTCCGGGATTTTGGTTTTCCTGCCATCGACGGTACCCAGAGTCCAAGCGATTGTGATCAGAATAGTGCTGCAGCTATGCCAGCTGTTGTTTCTCTTTTTCCTTCGGGAGATTTGTAGAATTGGAATTATTTCCTCTGATTATTTTGGCCGCCGGAAAATCTTCCCGAATGGGGGTTCCGAAAGGTCTTTTGGAATGGCAAGGTCAATCTTGGTTAGAAGAACAGCTCTCTCGATTTGCATTGGCCGGCGGAAGCTATGCAGTTGTTGTTCTAGGCTATCAGATTGAGAATTATCAGCAACAATTACCGTGGGTAACGGGTCATATTAATAATTGGAAGCAACATCAAGAGTCGGGTCTCTGCCTCGGAATCGCGGTGAATCCAGATCCAGCGCGAGGCATGTTCTCATCTTTGCAGATCGGGATTCATGCTATTCTCAATAGACTGTCATTAAATCATAAAGGAAGTTTTGTGCTTCCGATCGACGTACCTGCTCCTGAGGCCCGTATCTGGACAAAATTACAAGAGGTATTACTCACCCAGACTGCTGAAGTATCCCTGCCTAGATTTGACGACGAAAAACGCGGACACCCGGTTTTGCTGTCGCAGAGTTTTTCAAAAAGACTCTTGCTGCTTGAGCCGCACCAGCGATTGGATTATGAGATTGCAAAACTCGGCAAAGACGAGGTCCACTTTTCTGACTTTCTTGACCACGCGGATTTAAATCTCAACACGCCAAACGATTGGAACCAATTTAAGATCTCGCAAACAAAAATTTGATCTAGCTATATCCGATTGCGAAATTCCGCAATTCTGGTAAATCCGACTCGATGATTCAATATCCCGTTGCATTGGAAATTATTGAGTCGGTTGCAAGGGAGCATCGACTTGAATATGAAAACCTAGTTTGTAACCCAGTTTTCGGAAAGTCGTACGAGCAACTTTGTGGGCGAGTCCTTGCGGAATCAATCGCCAGCCCGGAAGAAATGCCGCCGTTTGATAATTCTGCCATGGACGGGTTTGCAATCTGTGCAGATAAAACAGCAAATGCGACGCTTGAAAGGCCAACGAGATTTAGGGTTTTAGGGACGATTGCTGCTGGCACGAGAGCTACTGAGGCAATCGGGTTTACCGATAAACAACCCGTGTGTTGGGAGATTATGACGGGCGCACCCTTCCCATCAGGAGCCTTTGACGCTGTCGTAAAAATCGAAGATGTTCAAGTAATCCGAAATGACCAGGGCCAGATCACGGAAATTCTGATTAGCCAACCACAGGCTAAGAATCAGTTTATTCGTCCACAGGGCGAAGATTTTAAACGCGGCGATCTCGTTCTCAAAGCCGGAACGCGTATGCATTCAGGGCATGTAATGGGTTTTGCAGGCCTCGGAGTCACAGATTTTAGAGTTGTCAGAAAGCCGCGCATTGCAGTGCTAAGTACGGGAAATGAACTTTGTTTATATAATACTAAAAATCTAGAACCGGGAATGATTCGCAACTCATCCGGTCCGTTCTTAGAAACGGCGCTGGCGCATGAGTATAGTGCTGACGTACAATACTTTGGTGTTGTTTCTGACGATGCAGATGGGTTTTTGAAACGTCTGGCCGCGATTCGTGCAAGCTCGCCTTCGCCAGATCTGATTATTACTACTGGCGCAGTATCGATGGGTAAATATGATTTTATCGTCGAAGCCCTCAAGAGACTTGATGCTCAAATCTATTTTCACAAAACCGCAATAAGGCCTGGTAAGCCGGCGCTTTTTGCAAAATTGCCGTCCATCCACGAAAAGACACGTGAAAACTCCCCGGAAATTCCAAGCAGCCTTTTTTTCGGAATTCCTGGCAATCCGGTTTCCACGGCGGTGGGACTGCGATTCTTGATCGGGCCATGCGTGAGAGCTATTTCAGGGATGCCAGTGGAGCCACCACTTCGCGTTCAGCTCGCAGCTACGATTGAAAAGCCAACACCACTCCGTTGTTTTATGAGAGCTACTTTAGAAGGACCGTCAGGTGGAGCGAGCGTTCTAGAACATCAAGGCTCAGCTATCATTAGTTCGCTTATGCATTCCGACGGCTGGGTGGTGCTGCCGGAGGGCACTGGCCAAGTGACGGCAGGATCGTGGGTTGATTTTTTTAGGGAGAGATAGTGAACATAAAAATAAAATTCTTCGGTGGTTTCGAGCCTTATCTCAGACGTACCCTTTGCGAAATTCAAATACCAGCGTCGTTGAAAATCAAAGATCTGCGTGTTCAAATCTGCGATTTGTTAGCAGGGGCAGATATTCAGGTGCTAGATAGTGAAAAATTTCGGGAGTTAGTGAGATTATCCGCCTTCGCCGACGAGACTCAGATTCTTTCGGACGAAGCCGAAGTCTCACAGAATACTCAGCTGGCAGTGCTACCTCCCGTTTGCGGCGGTTAAAATATGATTTATTGTGATTTAGGTGATGCTCCGATTGATTTGAATGTTGTTCGTAATTATCTAACGAACTCCGGCCACGGTGCAGAAATTTTGTTTTTGGGAAATATCCGTGATTTCAATCAGGGACGTAGAGTAAAAGCCGTTGCCTACGAAGCATTTATTCCTTTAGCAAAGAAAACTTTTTATGAAATCTGTGAAGAAGCCCAGAAACGATGGGGAAGTTCGCTCTGCGCAGTCGTTACCCACCGTGTAGGAAAGCTGCAAGTCGGCGAAGCAAGTGTAGTGATCGGGGTGAGTCTGCCCCATAGGGGCGAGGCCTACCAAGCATCGCGATACATCATCGATGAATTGAAACACCGGGCTCCGATTTGGAAGAAGGAATATTACGAAGACGGGGAGAGCGAGTGGTTGCAGGGGCATGCTTTATGTCAATCGCACTCTTAATGAGTATGCCCATTACCAGTGTCCAGAGCAGATTGCCTGTAACTAGCGCCGGTAGTGCCATCAAGCCAAGTTGTATTTTTCCGAATTGTTTTTGCCATGTTGATTTTGCTAATTCGAGATGGTGGAACCCAATGGTAGCTAGAAGAACAACCATCAGAAGTGGCGGTAGCGCAATTTTGAGATGATGATCATCCTGTAACGCGGCTATCGCACCAGCGCTAATCAGGAAGCCCCCAATAATTATATTGGAATGCCAGGTTTTTGCACCACCTTTAACGTGTGCAGTGAGACCGCCGGCGCCATGGCAGTAGGGAATTCCACAGAGCCAGGAAGTTGCTAGATTTCCGATACCAATTGAGAGCAGGAGATTTCGGGATGTGACCTTTTTTGCCTGCTCACCAAAGTAGTGTTGTGCTGTTGCCACAGTTCCAACGACTGAATTTCCGAGGCTCAACACAATTTGCGGAAGAGCTAGCGAGAGAATTATTTCAGGTCGGATGGAGGTCTGTCCGGATGCAAGCATAAAGTCTGTACTGCCTGGGTGCACGAGAGTCCATAGGAAGCCTAGGGTTGCCGCTAAGCCTAAAACCGGAAATCCAAACCGATTAGAAATAAAGAAAAAAACCAGCGCTGGCGCGATGATTAGCCAGTGGAGAGACATTCCTTTCTGAATAAGCAACAAGCCAAGAGAAAACTGAATTCCGTGAACGATAAACTGTGGAGTCTTAGCGAGAAGTCGGTGTACTGGAGTTGTGGCTAAGATCAGGCAAACGATCGCCAAGAGAACTGCGCTCAGTCGAATCTCCATTTGGCTGACGTGCAGCGCCGCGGCCGTGATTGTGATGGATTTTAGAGGTTGAACCGACATCGGAATTCGAAATAGCCAGCCAGAAATCAGATAGACTAGGCCGGCAGTGATGAATAAAGGTGTGCTGGAATAACCTTGATTGAAAATGAGCAGACTTAGAATGGGAAAAAGTATCGCAGAATCCGCAAACGCACCGAATGCATCGCCAATCCAGTTTTTTGCTGAATCTCTAAATAAATTCAATGACGCCCACCCTGACCAATCCGAATCAAGTGGGGGAGTAGTTTTTTTAATGCTTGAAAGCTCTCGACGGCACCTTTTGGACTTCCGGGTAGAGCCACTACTAGCGTTTTTCCAACTAGGCCGGCACTGCTTCGCGACAGCCATGAAAATGGAATGTGTTTTCCACCTTCATACCTCAGAAATTCTCCAACACCTGGAATCGGTTTTGTAAATAGTTCTCCTAAAGCCTCTGGTGTTACATCGCGTGGCCCTACACCAGTCCCGCCAGTGCAGAGAATCAGATCAGGCTTTTCATCCCTGATAAGCTGTAAAACGGTTTCTCTAATCGCAGGTATTTCGTCTGGAATAATTGCGCTACCAATGACAGGAGCGCCAGAATCTCGGAGCGCGTCGATCAAGGCTGGGCCCGACAAATCCTGGGTCGCACCTGAAAAACAACGATCACTCACGGTAATTACGGCTGTACGGATTTCGTGAAGGTCCAGTTGCGATTCTTGGTGGGCTTTTTGCATTTCAACCGATTCTTGCACTTCTGGATGCTGCCAGTGGCCTTGTTTTCCACCTTCTTTTGATACGAGCTGAATATTTGAAATCGTAATCACCGGATCTACCGCTTTTGATAGATCATAAATAGCTAGAAGAGCCCCTGTGATCCCTTGTAGAGCTTCCATCTCCACGCCGGTTTTTGCAAAAGTGGCGACTTCACAGAAGCATTGAATTGCGCATCGATCTTCGTCGAGAGTGAAGCTAAGGCGCATTTGCTCGATGGGAATAGGATGACAAAGAGGTATCAGCTCGGAAGTCTTCTTCGTCGCTTGAATTCCGGCAACTTCGGCAATGGCGAGAACATCTCCTTTTGGATTCGTCCTATTTTTAACCGCGTCAAATGCTGATCGCGAGAGCGCGATTTCTCCGCAAGCTACAGCACGCCTGAAAGTGGCTTGTTTTTCCGAAATTGACACCATCTGAAAGGTTGACTGGTCACCCGCCGATGGCGGAGAAGGTTTGGTTATTTCCATAGCGGCCCTCCGGTAAATAATGGGAAATTTCTTTTTTATTTAACAGCGATCGAATGAGCTCTTTAAGTTCGTCTCGTTGGGTATCCCTTTGCAAAAGGTGGCGCAATGAAAAATTTCCTTCGGCGAAAAGGCAGAGCCGCAGGCCGCCAGTACTGGTGACGCGGAGTCGGTTACAGGTTTGACAAAAGTCTTTGGAATAGGGGGCAATGACACCCATTTTTCCGAGATAATCCGGGTGGCCCCATTCGACAGCTGGACCATCGGCCTCTTGCCTGGGCTGCGGTATCCAACCTTGGGAGGCCAGGCGATGAGTGATTGCAGACCCAGATAAATGCTGTTGCTGGAATAAGTCCTGATTTTTGCCGGTGCGCATTAATTCGATAAACCGCACCGTTAGGGGTTTTCTTCTGACGAAATCTAAAAAGGCGTGAAATTCCTCCTCGTAATTTTCGTCAAATCCGTCTCTCATTAAAACAGAATTTATTTTTATCTGTTTAAATCCTTCAGCGAAGGCGGCGTCGATTCCGCGAAGAATTTCATCGAGTTTGTCGCTGCCAGTCAATTTTGTAAAACGCTGCGGGTCTAAGCTGTCGATGCTAACATTGAGTGCGGAGACGCCAGCAAGTTTGAGCTGTTTCGCCGTGTGAGCAAGTCGATAGCCATTGGTAGAAAGGGCGATTTTTCGAATGCCATCAACCGATGAAACAGCCGTGGCAATTGCGATCAAGTCGCGCCGTAAAGTCGGTTCGCCACCTGTAAGCCGCACTTTCCAGGTTCCGAGTTCCGCAAAAGCGGCTACTAAGTTTCGAATCTCCACCACTGAGAGATCGGGCTCTCGATCTTTTGGTTTTAGATATCCGTTGGGAAGGCAATAAACGCAGCGAAAATTACAAGCATCTGTTATGGAAAGCCGCAAATAAGAAAATCTTCGGCCAAATGTGTCGGTCAGTTTTTGTGGCGTCATTGCTGTGGTGCATCTCGAATCCGATATATACCTTATTCAATGTATTGCCAAAATCTTAGAAGAAATGCTACTGCCTAGTCTGTACTTACGTTAGTCTGTCTAATGCATTTTTCTAAAAGTCACGACGCGCTTGCAGATCACGTATTACTTTAGGATCTAAGGTTTTCCATTGATCAAGGGTAATCGCTTTAAGCTGTTCCTTTGTCCAGGGGCGCAAATGATCTGCGAATAGATTACTAAAGCTGCCGTCCTCGCAGTTTTTACCACCGTTACAAACAACAGGAATTTGAGCAATGGCCATCGGCGAAAGTGAGGGGATCTGATTATCCGTAAACGCCGCAGCTAGCTCCGAGGTCAGCCAACTTAACTGTTTGCCCGTAATGGCCACAAGCTGTGGTTGTCTAAGAAGCGCTAGTTGCTTCGCAGAAAAGTAACGCAGACCTTTATCTCCCGTAGCACCAATTTGTTCTGGCGAAAGGCTATAGATGCAGCTCAGGAAGAGCCCGCCAATAGAGCCGCAACGTTTTAAATCGCCAATTATCAATGATATTTTTTCCAGAGGAAAAGCCTGAAGTGCATCTTTCCATAAGTAGTCGAAACGACTAGAGATCGCTCTTGCTTTGAGATTGTCCAAGTCTGCGTCAGGTTTAAGTAGCTCCCTGACTTTGTTGGAATCCATGTTTTGAAGGTATTTAGCCGTCATCTCCGGAAACAATTCCTGTATAAATTCAGGATTCAAATGGCTGACGACCTGAGTATTTTTATTAATGGTCTCTCTCTTCGCATGTGTCAGCCCGGGAGCATAAGCTGGGTCGACTATGTCGAGTTGGTCTGGACTTAATAGTTCCAAAACATCTGAAATTTGATCATCCGTGAGCGCCGCCCGACTGCCTCTTTTTGCTAGCTCCTCCGAGCCTAGTTTTTTTACTTCGGCAGGTGTCCAATGGTGAGGCGGCGATGCCGGGTAATGTGCTGGATTATTTACGGGACCTCCGGGATTTACAGGTGGCGAATCGGGGGCAACAGGAGCGGAAGTCGCTGGGGGACTGGGGTTTGTTTCTGGAGGCGAAACATTATCTCCGTCACCATCGCACGCAGAGATTAAACAGGAAAGAATAGATAAGAAAAAAATTCGCCTTTTAAAGACTAAAATCATAATGCCGGTTTATATCATAAATTTATTAAATTTAAAAAAAGAAGAAGGCGGGGTGGGGCTAAATTGCAATTATTGTAATTTCAACTGTATGACTTTAGGTTCGAGCTATGTTATAGGGGAACTTGCGGTAAAATCAGGGGGCGGGCGGACATGTCAGGCGCATATTATCTCATTACTTCAACGTTATTTCTGACCGTTATGGGAATTTGCATCAAAAACGCCCCAGGCGTTCCATTCCCGGAGGTCGTTTTCTTCAGGAGTCTGGTTACCCTTGTTTTCTCTTTCAGCATTCTCAAGCTAAAGGGACTTTCATTCTTTGGTGTGGACCGAAAAATGCTCGTCGTTCGGGGCATTACCGGAACGATCGCACTGCTCCTCTATTTCATGACTCTGCAAAAGCTTCCGTTTGCGGTGGCCGTGACACTGCAGTATTTATCGCCGATTTTTACGATTCTAATATCTGCGCTACTCTTAAAAGAACCTCCGACTCGGCTACAGTGGTTTGCGGTCACCGTAGCGTTCTTTGGAGTATCTCTCATTTACAATGTCAAACTCAGCGATTTCACCCTTTATGCGAGCCTGGGCGTATTGGCCTCGGTCTTTTCGGCGATATCTTACATTACAATTCGTTCGCTGAATAAAACGGAACACCCCCTAGTTGTTGTCTTCTATTTTGGATTAGTGGGAATTCTTATAGTTTCGCCGCTACTAGCTTCGCCTTTGTCTGCCCTGGCCTGGAGAACGCCGAATGCACACGAATTCATGCTCATGCTACTGATGGGCCTTGCGGCGCAGGGCGCACAATATTGCATCACAGTTGCTTATCAAAAGAGCAAAGCGCCGATGATTGCGAATTTTACCTACCTAAATGTCGTTTGGGCAGTTCTGGTAGGCGAATTTCTCTGGGCGGAGCATCTGACTCCAAAGAACGTAATTGGAATCTCGATCATTATTGTCTGTGCGATCTTAGCAAGCTTGCGGACTCTGAGTCTTTCGGGAAAGGTCGCGACAAAGCTCACCAAAATTAGCGATGTCGATTAAATTCTGAAAGACATTACGTAGAACTTATTTAAAATTTCTTTGGTGAGATTATTTAACTAGTTGATTTCATAATCCTATTTATTGAGGTAACGCAGAGCATTGATTTATGAGATTGGCGATGTTAAACTGGGAAACTGTACTCGCTAATGAGTATAATTTCTGGTGAACCCCTATGAGCGAAAAGACCTCACTAAAATCCCCGGCAATTGTTGCGATTCTGATTCTGCTTTATGTTTCGATTTGTATCGAAGCGGACATTAATGTCCCGAGCTTCCCGGACATGGTGAATTATTTCGGAACGAATGAAGAACACATCCAAACTATATTGAGCGCCAACTTTCTAGGTATGTGCCTGGCAGGTCTGCTCTATGGGACACTGGCAGATAGTTTTGGTAGAAGAAAAACCATTCTCAATGGACTATTCGTGTTTTGTTTGAGCAGTGTCGGTTGCGTTTTCGCTAAATCGTTTGAGTTAATGCTCTTTTTTCGCTTTCTCCAGGGCGTAGGCGCTGCGGCACCTATGGTGGTTGGTTTTTCAGTAATTTTAGATCTCTATACCAGCACAGAAGCGGCTGCTCTTGTTGGTGTGATGAATACCGTCATTACAGGCGCCATGGCTGGCGCGCCCATCTTAGGAAGCTGGCTCAATCTGCATTTTGGCTGGCGCTCCAATTTTATTTTGTTGGCAGTATTAGGTATGGTGAGTCTGGTGGCTGCATTTTTGGTTATTCCAGAGACTTTGCCTGAGTCCAATCGTCCTAAGTTTAGTCCACCAGCGGTTGCCAGAGACTTTCTAAAAATATTGGTAAGTTGGCGATATATTAGTCGGGCTGTAGTTTGTTCGCTCCTATTTTCTTCAATAATTGTATACATCGCGAATATGTCGCTGGTTTTTCTAAATCATCTCAAAGTGGATCAGCGGGTTTTTGGCTTCTATCAGGCAACGACGATGGTATGTTTTGGGATCGCGAGTTTCATTGGCTCCTCCTTTATTCGGAAGTATGGGACCAAAATGACTAAGGAAGTGAGCTTGGCTCTCAATGGAGCCGGGGCATTAGGTCTGTTCCTTGTTTCGCTCTTTCTTCCGACCGCAGCTTTTTTGATGTGCTTTTTTATGGGATTGGTTGGGTTTGGTACCGGGATCGGCTTGGGAAGTTTTGCAACGGCTCCGATGGAAGTTTTTAAGTCGTTGAAAGGCGCTTCGTCAGCAATGTTGACGTCGACCCGGCTTGTTATCAGTTCTGTTATGCTCTTTTTATCCGAAAAAGCCTTTAATGGTTCGATGCTTCCAGCAGCAGGAATTATTTTATTTAGTATCGGTACAGCGTGCTTTCTTTATCTGATCAGCAGATCTGAAGAGGAGACCATGCTGGAAGGATCCTCAGAGGCTACTCCGGAAATTCTGTTCTAGTCCTGTTTTAGTCTCTGGCTGGTCATTCCCGGGTCTGGATTTCCTGGTTGCTGGCTTGGCTAGCCACATATTCAGCCAGTTTGAAACGGTAGTTGCTATTTCGTTCGCCCCGATTTGGGTAAAGTTTGTCGTACCAGTAGTAATTTCTGATGATAGAAGCGACGTATTCTCTGGTTTCTTTATATGGAATCATATCCATAAAAAGGAGTTTGTTACCAACAGCATAACGTTGCGACCACTCGGAAACGCGTTGAGGTCCAGCATTGTAAGCTGCAAGAGCCAATTCGGTATCTCCTTTAAATCGGACAATAAGTCGGGCCAGGTATTTGACACCGATTCGAATATTTGTAACGGGATGAAATAGTTGGTGTTTAGAGACTCTTTCGAGGGTTCTCGCTGTTTTTGGCATAAGTTGCATCAGGCCTAAAGCGCCCACAGAACTTCTAGCTCTTTCATTGAATGCACTCTCCTGGCGGATGAGAGAAATCACAAGTCTACGATCAAGATCGGTGCGCATGGTTTGAAGAATGTTCATTTTTTCCATAGGATAAAGCATCAACATAGAAGATTTTGAAATGAGATTAGGATTGTCGCGTAGAAGCTGAGCAAGAAGTTTGGTGCGATCCAGAAAATTCCCCGCTCTCATAAATAAAACAGAGACATAGAGTTGAAGCCCGGGCTCAGCGGTTTTGATGGTTTCAAGATTTTTGCTTAGAACCAGGGCAGCTAAATTTCTCTTTTTATGTTGAATCAGAATTTCGGCAATGGAGATCACCTGATTGATGGTAGGAACTTTTTTGCTACGAAAGATGACGAGAGGCTCTCGATTCGAGTTTAGAATCTGGTCTGCCGGAGAGAGATTAAGAGTCGGTTGAGAAGTCTTATCCGAATTTGTTATGGAACCTACTCGGGAGCCTACTCCGGAACCTGCTAGTGTTGCATGAAATGACAAAGGGAATTCGGTAAGTAGGCGTTCAGTCATTTCTTTCTTGAGAGCGATATTTTGAAGTTTTTCGGCGCATTGAGATCTCCAATAATAAATTCGGGAACGATAATCGACTGCGTCTTGAAGGTCAGTGATTTTTGCTAATGTCTCGTTTGCTTCGGCATACCGTTTTTGCCATACATAAAGAAGACCTAGTCGGTATCCTGCTTTTACAGCGGGTTCGCCTTTGTCGCAGGTGAGCGCTCGCTGGTAGAATGCTTGAGCGATTTCAATGGACTTTTGATTCGGAAATTCCTGCTCTGCTTTTGAGCCGGCGGCGAACAAATAATTGCCAGGAAGGCACTCGACCGTTCGTAATACTGCTTCCATATCATCACTTGTTCGGAGCTTTTTTAAGAAATTCGCTACGCCAGCGGGTTTTCGGTATTCTGCGTCGTCGAAGTGGCTTCTCTTTTTCTTTAGTGAGATAAGATAACTTTTGATAGAGTCCCGTAGTGCTTTGTACAAGGTCAGGTTCTCTTTAGGTAGCCCTGTTAAACCCAAATTGATGACTTGATCGAGGGGTACGCTGTCGGGATCTGGCGCGGCTGTAGTTGCCATTGTTACAGGGACGGAAGTTGCAGGGGCTGGTGTTGCTATGGACGTGGCTGGGAAGTCTTGAGATTCATCGGCTACAGTGGCTAAAGCTGATGTCGAAGAATACGAAATAAAACTGATGACGATAAAAAAGGAAATTCGGAGTTTAGAACAATTACTATTTATTGATTTCATGGATTGGTCCCTGGGTTAAGAATCGTAAAGCTGATTATTTAATTATCAACTATATTAAGAAAGAAAATAAATAGTCTTGTGATTTATTTTTTGAATCTAAGAGGAAGAAGTAACCTATGTGCGGCAGAGCATATTCGACTTATACCGAAGAAGAATTATTTTTACGGTATATCAGTAAAAGGCCGATAAAGATCCCGTTGGTAAGGCCAAACTATAATATAGCTCCGAGCCAGGACATGATTGTTCTTCGGAAGGTTGGCGAAGAAAGGCAGCTTGACCTTTTCCGCTGGGGTTTAATTCCTTTTTGGGCTAAAGAGGCAAAAGGTGATTTTAAAATGATTAATGCGCGGGCCGAAACGTTGCGTGAAAAACCAGCTTTTCGAAAC
>JABDFB010000044.1 GCA_013286765.1 Deltaproteobacteria bacterium | reverse complement strand
TCTTAATCGACTGAAGGGCTGCATCAGTAGTTGGTTGATCAAGGCCTAAATGTCCTACGGTTTCCGTACCATCGATCACAGATGAAATAAGTGTCTCAATCGATCCAGATGATTGCGATGTGGCACTAAAAATGGGTGCCCAAAGCGTGGCAAAACCCTGAGTTGTAAAAACATGGCCAAAACTGTCTGTCGTGTCGTTAGCAATATTATAACGATTGATTTCCCAGGGATTAGGCGACATTGCTGATTGATAGGATCGCTCTACCATATCTGGATAAATAGCCGTGAGGTTTCCGCCTGCCAGTGAAATGAACTGTCCGTACATCGGGCCCAAGACATCATAAGTATCCCAGCCACTGCCCTTAACAGCGCTATCCGATTCTTTGACGGGCAGATTAGGATACTTATCAGTCATATTTGGGATCGCGCCTTGATACTGAAACTGATTTGCGATTCGATTGCCTTCGGCTTCGGTAGTAAACTGAACATCCTGATCCTTAGGCCCAATTCGACTGCCAAAAGGCTGTGCTACTGCGTAGGCTTTTAGGTCCAGGTCACCAAATGGAGAAAAGAGCACTTTGGCTTTTGCCTTTAGTCTGACGGCATAGTAGGTCAGCACTTTTGGGTCTTTATAGACCCCTACGGGAACCGGATTTCGCACAGCCACCGGTACGATTTTAGCTACGCAATTTCCGGAAGGATCCAAATCCCAGTCAATGGAATAAGTATCAAAATCCGTGCGGATGTCTTTTAAACTAATGAGATTGGCGCTGTTTTGACCTGCCGTAGGTACGAGTTCGTCCAGGACGATCGAGTCAGCCGGAAACGTGTGATTCCCTAACGAGTAATAGGCTGAAAGAAACGCTTCAATGGATCGTTCGTTCATCAATGGGTCCTGGGCTTGTTTAAGCGCCTGTACCGTGGCGTAATTAAGCCCTGTTCGGGGCGGAGCATTGACATATTGGGCAAGCGTTTGAATCCGTGCTTTGAGAATGACTTCTCGCGGCACTATCCCGAGTCCAGTTGCTAGCGCTCTGAGAATATTCATTACGTCGGCCTGACTCTGGCTCAGTCCACCCATTCCGGCGCTAAGATTAGCGAGAGTAGGATCCGTATTGAATATCCAATAGATATTCAGCATTTTGTTAGATTGCCCCAGAACTTGACAGTTTTTTTGGCGAAGTGCTTCAATTTGGATGAGCTGACCTCTCAGAGTTTCGGTAATAGAATCTAAAAGAGATGATGGTGGAATCGAAATGCGTGGGAGTTGAAGATTCCGACAGGTATTATCGTTTTTATTCAGGGTAATACAGGTGGCTGGAATTCCTAGGCTCGTTCCTTGGCTTTCGTTGGGAATATATTGCATGGGACCTGTTTTTCCCGACCCGCGTGGAAAGCCATCCTGGGCCATATTCCCTAATACATATATTCTAAAGAGAAGTTTCTTCCACTGTCTTCTCATTTCGTAATTCAAATAAGAAATTGTGGTCAATTGCCTACCTTGAGATGCGGCACCGGCATAAGCAGCAACGTCAGCCGCATTTTGCAAATTGATCTTCGCATTGACTAACATTCCAGTATTAATGACAAAGGCCAGCAGTAGGACAAACGTACTGATCATGATCGCAACCATGATAGAGATTTGACCCCGTTCTGAACGCTTTTTTGGCTTCATCTCAATCTATTTTGTCAAACAGTAGGCGACCTGTCCAAATGAAAAGCCCTCTGGTATGTTCCAGAGGGCTCTGAGAGAGAGGAGTAGTATGAGCCGCTTCCTGCGGACATCGGCTATTCTGCAGAAAAAATGCCAGTCTGATGTTTTCCTTGATTAGAATGCCCTGTATAACTATATATGTACGTTACAAGCGTTTCTTTCTGAGTATTTAGGTCTCGCGCGTATAGGATTAGGTTTAAATCATGGCCATTTTCCTGGAGTTACCGGTTATAGATGCAGTGCGTCATATTCCAAAAGTGGAACGGCCTCTCTCGCCATCTAAAGCCTCTGAAATCGCTCCCTCAAGAAAACCAGATTGGTTAAGAATTCGACCACCGGCAGGGGAAAATTATCTCACTATTAAAACCCTGCTGCGCCAACTCAATTTACACACTGTTTGTGAAGAGGCCCATTGCCCCAATGTGGCAGAGTGCTGGGCCACTGGAACAGCCACGATTATGCTTGGCGGAGATACCTGTACACGGGCATGTCGATTTTGTGCGATAAAGACGGCTCGAATTCCGCCTGCACTGGATCCGGACGAGCCTTTTCATGTTGCAAATGGTATCGCGCAACTCGGATTACACTATGTCGTTCTTACTTCCGTCGATCGCGATGATCTCAAAGACGGGGGGGCTGGTCATTTCGCTACCACTATTCGTGAGATTAAACGGTTAGACAAAGACATTATCGTTGAAGCTCTTGTTCCAGATTTTCGCGGCGATATAGAAGCGGTTCAAACGATTGTCGATTCTGGACTCGATGTTTATGCTCATAATATTGAAACCGTATCGAGACTTCAGTATCGAGTAAGGGACCCGCGTGCCGGGTATTTTCAATCATTGGCAACATTGAGAGCGGCAAAAACGTATGCTGCTGAAACAAAGAAAAGCGTGCTCTATACAAAGAGCTCGATTATGTTGGGATTAGGCGAAGAGGAATCTGAACTCAATGGAGCTTTTGAAGACCTTCGCGAGTATCAAGTAGATATTTTGACTTTGGGACAGTATTTGCGGCCCTCAATGCAGCACTTGCCAGTAGAACGTTATTTGACCCCGGAAGAGTTTGGAAGATTAGAAGAAGGTGCGAAATCAAAAGGGTTCCTCTATGTCGCGTCGGGGCCGATGGTGAGATCGAGTTATCGGGCTGGGGAATTATTTGTAAAAGGAATGATCGAGAAACGGAGAGCAGAAAATGCAGTTTAAATTACCCGAATTAGGCGAAGGCGTTCATGAAGGCGAACTGGTGAAATGGAAAGTGAAGTCGGGCGATCAGGTCAAATACGATCAGCCGCTTTGCGAAATCATGACCGACAAAGCTACTGTAGAAATTCCTTCCGCTTTCCAGGGTAAGGTCGCGGAACTCCATGTAAAAGAAGGCGAAGTCGTAAAGGTCGGACAGCTGATGCTCTCATTTGAAGGCGCCGGAGCGAGTGCTGGTGCCAGCACAGGCGCTGGTGCTAGCGCTACAGCACATGCTGCACCCCCGACACAATCTTCTGCACCTAAAACTGCCGCGTCACCCGTTTCGGCATCTGCGGCTGCGCCATCAGTGTCTCAGTCTAGTGCAGCGATGGGCGCTTCCTCTCCCGAAGTCGGACGTGTTTTGGCTGCTCCTGCCGCGCGTCGTATGGCACGAGAAATGGGCGTCGACGTCAATCAAATTCGAGGTACAGGACCCGGAGGTCGGGTCATGAAAGAAGATTTGAAATCGGGCGCTGGCGCTGTAGCCGCGGGCGCTCCCTCACCGGTGACCAGAAAAGCTTATCCGACTGGTGGCGAGGAACATGTTCCTATTCGCGGCCTGCGAAAGAAAATCGCTGAAAAAATGCGACTTTCCAAGGACAGAGCGGCGCATTTTACGTACGTCGAAGAGGCAGATGCAACAGAACTTGTGTCCCTCCGAAACAGCGCTAAGGAAATTGGCGCAAAACAGGGAATCAAAGTAACGTACCTGCCTTTTATCATGAAAGCGATGGTTGCGGCATTGCGACAATTCCCGTCTCTGAATTCCAACGTCGACGACGAAAAAGGCGAAATCATTTATAAATATTCCTATAATATTGGACTCTCGATCCAAACTGAGGATGGACTCACGGCGCCAGTGGTAAAAGATGTCGCAAACAAACCGATCCTGCACTTGGCGAAGGAAATTCAAGAACTAGTCGATCGTGCACGCCAGAAGAAGCTTACCTTGGAAGATTTTCAAGGGGGAACGATTACATTGACCAATGCAGGCTCTATCGGGGGACTCTTCGCTACTCCAGTAATCAATTACCCCGAAGTAGCGATTCTTGGCTTCAACAAAATCTTCCGCAAACCTGTTGTCAAGGCCGTCCAGGGGCGTGAAGAAATCGTTATCCGTGATTGGACCTATTTTTCAATTTCTCTCGATCATCGCATTGTGGACGGTGCGGTAGGGGCTGAATTCATGAAAGAGTTCATCAAATATATTGAGAACCCGAATCTTCTCTTACTAGAGACTATTTAACCGTGTTAGGACGTGTATAAATATGGCTACTCAAACAGATGTTGTTGTCATTGGTGCTGGCGTTGCCGGATATGTTTGTGCGATTCGACTCGCGCAACTTGGCAAGAAAGTCACCGTGATCGATCGGGCCGAGCTAGGCGGCGTTTGCTTAAATAGAGGTTGCATACCGTCGAAAGCATTGATTTATGCAGGCGGTCTCTACGAAAGAATGACTCATGCCGAGGATATGGGATTTGAAGTTCAGGGTGTCAAAGTCAATTTCGCAAAACTCATCAAGTGGAAGGAATCCGTCGTTACCAAACTGACAGGCGGTGTGGCGACACTACTCAAAGCAAACGGTTGTACTGTAATTGCAGGTGATGCGCGATTTACAGGTTCTAAGAGCCTCGACGTCAAGACAAGTTCTGGCACCCAGAGTCTTACATTTAATCAATGTGTCATTGCAACCGGATCGGTTCCAACTGCGCTCAAAGGCTTTGACGTTGATCAAAAACAAATCTTAGATAGTACTGGTGCGTTGAGCCTTCAGCAGAAGCCTAAATCGATGCTGTGTATCGGTGGTGGTTACATCGGACTCGAGTTGGGAATGTTCTACGCAAAAATGGGGACCAAAGTTACGGTCGTCGAAGCTACGGGCGGGCTTCTCGCGGGGGTAGATCCTGAACTCACCCGTGTCGTTGCAAAGAAGTTAGAAAAGATGGGCGTTAAGGTTCTCCTAAATACTTTCGTCAAGGGCTGCAAAAAGAGCAAGGACTCGGTCGAAGTGACCGTTGCTCCTGCAAATTCCGAAAAGACCGAGAAAATCGATGCCGAAAAAGTCCTTGTGACAATCGGACGTTCTCCCAGTTCGCAGGGTTTGGGCCTCGAAGCTGCCGGATTAAAAACCGACGCGAAGGGCTTCTTAGCGGTCGATGCACAAAGAAGAACTGCTGTGTCGCATATTTATGCCATCGGTGATATCGCTGGCCAGCCTTTACTAGCGCATAAAGGCTCGAAAGAGGGCTTAGTCGCCGCTGAAGCTATCGCCGGGAAGAAAACTATTTACGACGTGGTTGCTATGCCTGCAGTAATTTTCACCGACCCAGAAATTGCCACCGTTGGTCTCTCGGAGAGTGAAGCAAAAGCTAAAGGCTTCGACGTCAAAGTCGGCAAATTTCCTTATGCCGCTAATGGAAGGGCCCTTTCGGTCGGTGAGCCTGACGGATTTGTAAAAATGATCGGCGACGGAAAAACAGGCAAACTCTTAGGTGTTCATATCGTTGGTGCCGAAGCATCGAACCTAATTTCGGAAGCAGCCCTGGCCCTGGAAATGGGGGCAGACGTGGAAGATGTGGCTCTGACTGTACACCCGCATCCGACTCTACCTGAAACTCTAATGGAAGCAGCTGAAGCGACTTTAGGACATGCGGTGCATATTTTTCAAGGAAAAGCGCGGTGAGTGAAAACCGTCCCACCGAAAATGTGGGGCACATGTCACTAGACCAGGCCAGGAGCTTATTCACCGGACCAAACGCAGGAAGTGCAGGCCCTACAGCTGGTCTGGTAAATAAACTCCTGGCCCGGTCTGTTGAAGTTCCTCCTATCAGGTTTATTTCTCTCAACGGTTTAGTACCCTACAAAGAAGCCCAGGAACTCCAGCTCAAATTAGTCGAATTGCGCGCGCATGACTTGATTCCAGACACGATCTTATTTCTCGAGCATACGCCAGTGATTACTCGGGGGCGTGGCCTGCAGTTTACGGGCGAGCCTCGACCGCGCCATATGCCAGCACCACCGTTGATTCCGGAAGGGATGGATTTTGTCGAGTCCGAACGCGGTGGCGATTTGACTTACCACGGTCCAGGCCAGCTAGTTATCTATCCGATATGTAAACTCGATGGAAAAGGTTTTGGTCCAAATCACGACATCGGCGGGTTTTTGCGGACTTTAGAATCTTTGATCATAGCTGAATTAGCGGAGCGAGGTCTGAGTGCAGAAACGCGACCGAACGCCACCGGTGTTTGGATCGGTGATAAGAAAATCGCTTCCATCGGAATCGCCGTGCGGAAATGGGTGACCTATCACGGTATTGCGATTAACTGTACGAATGATCTGAAGCCATTTTTTCTTATTTCACCGTGCGGATTTGCGCCGGAAGTTATGACGAAAATGGATGAGTTAGTGACGCAGCCCGAAAATTGGAGAGCAGATTTCGAGCAAAGGCTCGTCCGAAGAATTCAGATGCAAAGCCCTTAGGCATGGATTCTCGCTTCGCCGATCAGATAGGCCATGATTGGAATTTGATCTTCATTCAATACGAATGCACTCGGAGCTTCTTTCAAAAGCTTAACCTGATTGGGTGTGGGTTTTCCGCGTGATTTTAATTCAAAGGCGCAGCCTTGAAAGTAAAAATCGATTTCTGATTGAGTTTTTTCACTGTAAATATAGCCAAGTTTGATTTCCGGATCATGCCTCAGCAGTTGGGTAAAAAAGGCGCATTCATTCAAAGGTAGGGGAGGAGTCGTTCGATCACAAAGTCGTGTAATGCTATTCCCAATACTTCCCCAGACTCGCGCGATTCCTGGATCGATGGGATATATTTTCTTTTGTTTAGCTGGCAAGTGACGATCCAGGTCTATGTCGAATCGTTTTAAGATATGAATAGAAAAATGGTCTTCTTGCATATCGATTAAGGTTTTAACAGTATTTGGACTGAGAATATCTGTTCCTTTTTTAAGGCTTTCCATACTCACTCTGGAATTGAGTGTGTCTGTTAGTCTGCGTGAGAGGCTAATAAGACTAGCTTCTGAGGTTCTCAGCTTGGACCATGTCCCGAGAATCCAGTCCTTATAGATATGAAAAGTAGAATCCGAAATTTCATTTTTCGTATGAAGTTCTGCAAGAGGTCTTGGAAATCCACCGGAGCGACAGTATTGAGTCCATTCAGTTTCCCAATCTACACTTTGCTGTTTTATCCAATTTTGATTTATAGTTTGAAAATCGATCGTTTTAAAAGAAGCTACTTTTTCAGGATGAAAGAAATCCATGTATTCGCGAAAGCTCCATGGTCGGGCAAATACGGTTTTTCCTTCGCCCTTTCGCCCCGGTAGTCTTTCACCGCTTTCTAATAGATACTTAGCTTCACTTCCCGTACACCATACGCGACAATGATTTAATTTTCCTTCGCCGTACAGCGCTCTCAATGCGAGATGCCAGTCTTCCACGCTTTGGACTTCATCCAGAACAATCGTACAATTCGTTTCTTTTGAAGGGATAAGGAGAGAGAGGTGATTATACAAATCAGCGCGATTCAGAATCACTGAGCAATCCGTGAATATAAGTACTCCACTATCTTTCACCTGCGAAAGGTAAAGTTTTAGAGTTGCAGTTTTTCCAATTTGACGCGGTCCGTATAGCAAAGATATCGAGCCGAACGGTGTTTGAAAAATCCTCAAATCAATTAATGATCTTTCGTACAGCATTCCATCTCCCCATACTAATTTGGCTTGTTGAATGGCATTATCCTGCAATAACTCATTGAAATTATTATGTTTATTTTGATTTAGAAAAATCTTCATTTAAATTGACGATAATTCAAAAAATATAAAAAATCAATAGGCTTGTTGTCTGTTAAGGATAATTCTTAGCTTAATTCACTGATTACAGAGGGAAAATAGTACTTAGGGAAAATAGTCGATTATTTCTAATGTCGTGCTATATAAAAGTTAGAAATAATATGAGTAAAATAGTTAAGTTTAATTTTTTATATCTTCTTCTTTTCATCCTATGCGAATTGAGTTTTGCAGGAAATTCGGATGGTTTTTATTCAACCTGTCACCGCAAGTTTATGTTTGACGAAGCCTGTAGACCAGTAAAAGACGCTTATACCGTTGATGGTGATTCTCACACTTTTAATGTTTATACGATTACTTATAATTACGAGAATAGCCCAATGATCGGAGAGGATATTATCCTCGGAAACGCTTTCAATGCTGAGGGTACAATTCCTGGGACCGTTCTCAAATTTGAGATAGAAGATCTGAGAACAGAAAGTCAGATTAGATTGAGAGATTCAGAAACAGGGAAGTCGATCACAACAAAAACTATTGCAAAAGATTTTGAAAAATTTAATCAAGGTGTTACTTCGTTACGGGTTCAACACGATAAGTTGTTGATAAATTTAAATTGCAAATTTGTTTATGGAAGATTCCATTGTAATGCTCGGTATTGTCCCGATGGCCACAACGAGTCCTACATCAAGCATCTCTACGATGATAGTCCACAAGAAAGTGTGCCAGGCACAGGGGGATTTACTGCAGATAGAATGCTAGGAACTCGTCAACAATTTTATGTATCGGGATTGAATTCTGGAAATAGCGTTACACTTGCTTTTGGGGATCAAGAATTACCATTAGTGGTGACTCAGCGAAAGAATTTGCCAGCCGGGCTTTGCCAGGAACCTTCCTGTGCCAACGAGCAATCGAAGATGGATTCTTTAGAGGGAGTGGGTGCGTACTTTACGTATAGAGTGTCTTCTAGCGTTTCTGGTGGACGTCCCCTAGGTTCGATCAATGGCAAGAATATCACCAGTGTATTAATACAGAGGAAGGGTTCAATATCTGCCGATCCTCTCTGCGTTTTTAATTCTGATATTTCGAGGTGTAGTGTTCCCGATAGCGAAGCAGTTAAAGTTACTCCGGTCGAGGAATGGGTTTTAAATCTGGAAAAACAGATTGTCCAATATCCGGTACTCCCGTGGGGCTACGACCACGCAACAGGTGTTGCACCTCTTCTAGTGGCAATAGGAGCAATTGTGGTTGGTAGTTATGTATATGATTCTATAGCTCGTGAAATCCCAGGAGGTTTCAGAGTCTTTATAGAACTAACGGGCCTTTAATTCCATTACTTATGCCTTTATATTTCTTAAACCCTCCAAACTAAAAGAGATTATCTAAAGTTTAATAATTTACATAATTACACAACTATAGTATAATTCGCCTTCGAAATGGAGATCTTAGGTGTATGAATAATCGAAAAAGATTGTTAGTTTTTTTAATGTTGGCGACCGCTTCTGTGTTAGCAGGGGTTCTCGCCATCGATTCTTCCGCATTAGCCGCCGAAACTTGTGGATACAAGGGTCCGCTTCAGATGGTTGAAATGAAGCCTCTTTATATTGCTTTGAGGCACGGTCTAGTGGCAGGTTTGGATGATGTCGTTAGATTAGAAGAAAATAAAAAGGAAACACAAAATTCCGAGTCGCAATCTCCAGCCTCCGCGACGCAATCTTCACCAGATTCAATTATAGCCATGAGCTCAACAGCAGGCGAAATAGAAATTCAGCCATCATCGGAAGCGTCTTCAGTTGCTAGCGGAAGCGACAGTTTCGGTTTGCAGGCTATGTCTAGTATTTTTGATTCGTCGGTTGTACCTTCCGCTAGATCTTCGATGCCTACAAGTAAGCTTACCAAGAGAATTGAAGCGTTTAATGATGGAATCGCAATGGTTCAAAGTGCATTCTCAGGTGCCCAGAATGGCCTAAAGAGATTAACTCGCATCCGACCATTTCCGTTAGGAAACGTCGGACTGCCAGCCGCTGGGGGATCAGATCTCGAGAACCCAGCATCGGAGCTCTAAAATAGCCCTGTTTCACATGGTTTGCGTAGTAGGGGCATGTAGAACGTTAAATTTTGCTCCTGTTCAATCCACCCAACAAATGGAGTAACTCCTGCCTCGTCGTCGCGCTATCGCGAAAAGCGCCGAGCATCGAGCTAGTGATCGTAAAACTATTCTGCTTTTCTACTCCGCGCATCATCATGCACAGGTGGTAGGCTTCGATAATTACGGCTACCCCTAGCGGTTTCAGGATATTCATAAGCTCCAGTGAAATTTGTTGTGTGAGCCGTTCTTGCACCTGCAGCCTACGCGAGTAGGCGTCCAAAATCCGAGGAATCTTCGATAGGCCAATGATTGTCCCGTCCGGTATGTAGGCGACATGAGCCTTTCCGAAGAATGGTAGCAAGTGGTGTTCACAAAGGGAGAATAATTCGATATCGCGAACAATGACGATTTCGTTTGAAGGCTCTTTAAATAAGGCCTTGCCTACGATTTTCTTCATGTCTGCTTGATAGCCTGACGTCAAGTAATGCATCGCTCTGGCGTAGCGTTTAGGGGTATCTAGTAGGCCTTCCCGGGCTGTATCCTCGCCTAGAGTCTCAAGAATCTTGGTGGCATGCTTGGCGATCACCCGCCGGACAGGCTTAGATTCTTTTGGCTTAGATATAAGGCTGAGTTCCGGATCGGAGTTGAACCTAGTCTTCAGCGCTTTAGTCCTCAGCCCAAATGGTTTTGTCATGTTAATACCTGCCTACTTTCTGTTCCTGTCTTCCCGCCCAACTGCTTATTTTCTTATCCCCTCGAATATTGCCCTAAATACTGTCCACACATCTCTTTTTTCCGTCCATTGCTCGTTTAGGTAGATTTTGATAGGGTGACTCTATGGCGCATACCATTGAAGAAGAAGTTTTAAAAGCCCTGAGGACTGTTCATGATCCAGATTTAAAAAAGGATCTAGTTTCTCTGAATATGATTAAGGACTTGTCGGTACGAGACGGGACTGCCTCGTTTCGCGTTGTCTTAACGACACCGGCCTGTCCGTTAAAAGCTAAAATCGAATCGGATTGTCGAAATGCGGTGTCTGCGATTCCCGGAATAAGGAATGTTGACGTCAAAATCGATGCTGTAGTTCAGCCAAAACGGCAGGGCTCTGGAGTTCAGGGCGGAAACAGAATTGAGGGTGTAAGCCATACTATAGCTGTTTCAAGCGGAAAAGGCGGAGTTGGGAAAAGCACGGTTGCCGTGAATCTTGCAACAGCTCTTGCAATGGAAGGCGCTCGGGTTGGGCTGATGGATGCCGATATTTACGGACCAAATGTTCCGACGATGATGGGAGTGGTGGATCAACCCAAACTCATTCAAGATCCAGAGAGAGGCGAGCTTTTTGTGCCGCCAATTTCTCATAACGTAAAAGTGATGTCGATGGGCTTTCTAATCCAGGGGGATCAACCTGTCGTTTGGCGCGGACCGATGCTTCACAGTGTGGTTAGTCAATTCTGTCATAAAGTGCAATGGGGTAAACTCGATTATTTAATTATTGATATGCCACCTGGTACTGGGGATGTGCAATTATCGTTAGCTCAGCTGGTGCCGGTGACCGGTGCAATCTTAGTAACTACGCCACAGGAAGTTTCTCTGCAGGATGTCCGCAAAGCTTATTACATGTTTGAAAAGGTACGAATTCCTATTCTCGGAATTGCCGAAAATATGAGCTATTTTAAGTGCGACCAGTGCGAAAAACGCCATCCCCTTTTTGGGGAAGGTGGGGGTCAGGCCTTAGCGCGCAAATTCAATACCCAGCTTCTAGCTCAGGTCCCAATCGTCACTCAGGTAAGGGAGGGTGGTGATGAAGGTCGGCCTATTGTAATGCGAGATCCTCAGTCTGAAATAGCGGCTGTGTTCAAAAATCTGGCTAAGAAAGTGGCCCAGCAGATCTCTATTCAGGAACACCAGGGAGAAGAACCCAGTCAGTTTGTTCAAATCGGTAAATTCTATTAGGAAAATAGGCTCGAACAGGATTGCGCGAGCCTTTGTAGGTGTACAGCGACAAGTGGTCGCTGTTCCCTGCCTGAAAAGAACTCCCGCCTTTAGGCGGGAGTTCTTTAATGGTTTCGAAGGTATTTCTTAGGCCTTTAAAGGTTCATATGAGAGTGAGAATTTCGTAAGAGCGGCCCGTAGCTTGCAATTGTCTCGTCTTGAAAAAGGAGAATTTGCAATGGCAACTCAAAAACGTTCATCACGAAGTACTGCTAGAAAGAGTGCAAAGTCCCGCCCTTCTAGTGCTTCACCCCGTTCTTCGTCAGTAAGAGCTCGAGCAGCTTCATCAGGTCGACGATCTCGTTTGAAATCTGCAGAACAGGCTCCACGGGGCAGAAAAGAAGCGTCTTCATCATCAGCATCCCGTCGCAAATCACCACAACGTGAGCGCGGTGGAGTTTTAAAGCGGGTGATTAAGAAAGGGATTTCCGAACTAGCGAAAGTCGGAACCTAAGCAGGGGGAAAATTGCTTCGTACATTCGTATAGTTTGTACGCTATGAAGTAAAAAATTGAAGTGGGGAAGATGATTCCAGATCGCTCTCATCTGTCGCAGGGGAGCGGTCTTTTTTTGTTGGGCGAAATGTCTTTTTGGCTTGATGCTTCGTCGGTTTTCGCTCAAAAATCCTCACATACTAGCGTGTATGCTCCGGTTTTTTCACAAAAACCTTCTCGCCTGAAGCCAAAAATCCTATTTCGCGACACCAGTTTGATATCAGGTTTTTCCAGGGCCGTCAGAGCCGATGGCTTCTACCGGGCAGGCTTCCAGCGCGGCCTTACAACGAGCTTCTTCTTCGGGGGTTTCAGGCTGCTTGCACACGTATGAGTAGCCGTGGTCATCATTACGGACAAAATTATCAGGAGCCTCAGTTCGACAAGCATCGCAATCAATACATTGCTCGTCGACGTAATATCGGCCTGAAACATTTTCTGACCATTTCTTATCAAGTTCTGCCATAGACTGTCACCCTCCTTTTACGGGTTTTCTTTATAAAGTCAAACGAATATGATTAGAGTATTGTGGAAAAGATAAAAATAGTCATAAGTGATTGCCATTTGTCTGCTGGCAGAGTCTTCGAGGGTCGCCTAAATGCACACGAGGACTTTAAGTTTGATGACGAAATGTGCGACTTCTTTCATTATTTCTCGACTGGTCAGTATGGAGACGGGCCGGACGGACCTGTAGACGTCGAACTATTCATCAACGGCGACTTTCTTGATTTTTTAAATGTACCGATAGACGGCGAGTTCGAAGAAGCCATTACGGAAGAGCTTTCCGTCTACAAGCTAGAGGCGATCATTGGCGGACATCCCAAAGTTATGGCATCGCTCAGGCGTTTTGCGTCCCTTCCGAAGAAAAAAATTACTTATCTCATTGGTAATCATGATGCCGACTTATTTTTTCCGGCTATTAGAGAAAGAATAACTCGTGAGTGGGATCCGGAGGGTAAGTTTCCCAGCGAGAAGGTAGAGGTAATTGCTGACCGCGATCGTGTTCGTTATGAGGGTGTGGAGATCCACCATGGCAATCAGTTTGAGGCAGTACACGTACTCAATTTTGAAAAGCCGATTCTCCAATCATTTTTAGATAAACCAGTTCTTAATATCCCGTGGGGAAGTGTCTACGTTCTCAAGATCGTCAATCGTCTCAAAGGAGAGCGCGATTACTTAGACAAAGTGCGCCCCATAAAGATTTTTGTTCTTTTAGGCTTACTCGTTGACCCGTGGTTCACCCTTAAGTTTGTTCTGCTTTCCTCTTATTACTTTATCCGGACGCGTTTTATTTACAGTCCCAAACGTCGCTCGAGGCTCACGGTCACGGCTGAAATTATCAAACAAGAAACGGAATTCCTGCAGGACTTAGAAAAACAAGCTCGAAGACTTCTGGATCAGGACAAAAGTCTTCAAACGATCATTTTTGGCCATACCCACAAACCCATGGACAAAGTATATCCGGACGGTAAGCAGTATATTAACACTGGGACCTGGACCAAAATGATTAACTTGGATTGGCGAAATATTGGACAGCAGTATTGCCTGACTTTTGCTTTCGTCAGAATCCGCAACGGAAAGGCGCGGTGTGAGCTCCGACAGTGGTTTGGGGAGCACTCGCCGCATAAGACTTTCCAAAATTGAGCAAGGGACGTATAAGATAAGTATGTCGAAATCTGATCGGATCATCGTAGTTGGTGGTGGACTAGCTGGCCTTATGGCAACCATTCGTGCCTGCGAATCAGGAATGAATGTGGATCTGTTTTCAGTAGTCCCTGTCAAGCGTAGCCACTCTGTTTGTGCCCAAGGTGGCATTAACGGCGCTGTTAATACCAAAGGGGAAGGCGATTCTCCCTGGATTCATTTTGATGACACGATTTATGGGGGGGATTTCCTAGCGAATCAACCGCCCGTTCAGAAAATGTGTGAAGCCGCGCCGGCGATTATTTATTTAATGGACCGACTGGGGGTCCCGTTTAACAGGACGAGCGAAGGCTTACTCGATTTTAGACGATTCGGTGGTACCAAACACCATCGGACAGCATTTGCAGGTGCGTCGACAGGACAGCAGCTGCTCTATGCGTTAGATGAACAGGTGCGACGATTTGAAGTCGAAGGGATGGTCCGCAAATTCGAGACTTGGGAATATTTGGGCTATATCCAGGACACTCACGGAAACTGCTGTGGAATCGTAGCAACAAATATTATTACAATGGAAGTCCGTGCTTTTGCTGCGTCGGCCGTTGCACTGGCGACGGGTGGACCAGGAATGGTTTTCGGGAAATCGACCAATTCTATTATTAATACGGGTGCAGCAGCCGCAGTGACTTATCTGCAAGGGGCGAAATACGCCAACGGTGAATTTATTCAAGTGCACCCCACGGCCATTCCCGGTGAAGACAAACTGCGTTTGATGTCTGAAAGCGCTAGAGGTGAGGGTGGGCGTGTCTGGGTGCCTAAAAACGGCAAGCCCTGGTATTTTCTGGAGGAAATGTATCCCGCGTATGGCAACTTGGTGCCGCGTGATATTGCAACCCGTGCGATTCATAAAGTGGTTTATGATTTGAATCTAGGCGTCGATGGAAAAGCCGTCGTTTATCTAGATCTAACGCATATTCCGGCCGAAACGTTGCGGCAGAAGCTGGGTGCTATCCTGGATATTTACGAAAAGTTTACAGGGGACGATCCGACTAAACTGCCAATGAAAGTTTTTCCGGCTGTTCATTATAGCATGGGCGGACTCTGCGTTGATTATGATCAAATGACGAGTATCCCAGGTTTGTTTGCGGTAGGGGAAGTCGATTATAGCATTCATGGCGCTAACCGATTGGGTGCAAATTCACTGCTTTCATGTATTTATGGCGGGATGGTTGCAGGCCCAGCCATGGCAAAATGGTCTAAGGGCTTGAAAAAAGGTGCCGAAGAGGTCTCGTCAACCATTCTCGATCAAGCGGTAAAAATGCATCGTGAGAAAATAGATTTTATTTCTAAAATGGATGGACCAGAAAATCCATTTGCTCTGGGACGGGACTTGGGTGATTGGATGACACGCAACGTTACTGTTGTTCGGTACAATGATAGGCTCGCCGAAACAGATAAGAAACTTCAGGAATTTCAAGAGCGTTGGCATCGAGTTGGAATCAAAGATCGGGGAACTTGGGCTAATCAGTCTGTTCATTACACAAGACAGATTTATGCCATGTTTCATTTGGCGCGAGTGATTACCATTGGGGCTTTGAAGAGGGATGAGAGTAGAGGTGCTCACTATAAACCGGACTTTCCAGAGCGAGACGACCCGAATTTTATGAAGACGACCATCGCTACCTATCGCAAGCCAGGTGGTACTAGCGGAAAAAGTCCTTTCGGCAGCCCCAAAGATCAGGGCGAACCAAACTTTTCTTACGAGCCGATCGATGTTTCATTGATCAAACCCCGTCCAAGGAAATATGATGTAGATAAGCAGGCTGCGGAAAAAAAGTGATAAGATAGATGTGTAGGTAGGTAGAATGGAAAAAGCAAAAGCAAATTCTGATAGGGCTGAAGAGAAATTCGTAGAGGTCCAGATCAAGAGACAAGACGGACCCAATGCTTCCTATTATTGGGAGACCTTTCGTGTCAAGTGGAGGCCTAACCTCAATGTGATTGCGATTCTTCAGGAGCTTCAGATTCATCCCGTGACTGCAGATGGAAAGGCGACCACACCACCCGCTTGGGAGGCGGCCTGTTTGGAAGAAGTCTGTGGTACCTGTTCGATGCTTATTAACGGCCGACCAAGACAATCTTGCACCGCATTAGTCGATAAACTGGAGCAGCCGATTCGGCTGGAGCCTTTTTCGAAATTTCCACTCGTTCGTGATTTGATTACCGATCGATCGCGCATGTTTGACCATCTGAAACAAGTCAGGGCCTGGGTAGACGTGGATGGAACCTATGACCTGGGGCCAGGACCTCGTTATTCGCAAACGCTTGCCCTAACCCGTTATAAGCTCTCAGAATGCATGACCTGCGGCTGTTGCCTTGAGGCATGCCCCCAATATGGACCTCAATCCCCCTTTATAGGACCGCAAGCAATTAACCAGGTTCGCCTTTTCAATACCCATCCAACCGGCGCTCTGAATGCCCCCGGAAGATTGGAATCCGTCATGGGACCCGGCGGTATTACCGACTGTGGAGATGCCCAGAATTGCGTAAAAGTCTGTCCGAAGCAAATTCCGCTCACGGAATCAATCGCTGAAGTGAGCAAAGAAGTGACGCTGTACAGCTTGAAGAAGCTTTTCGGTTAGGCCGCGACGGATTGCAGCATCCAGGTCAGTCTGGGTTGGCCCGACTCGAGGCTGAGTTCTAACCAACCACCTTTTTGTAAGGATGAATTAATACCAATCATTTCGTCAAAAAAGGTATCGATCCAGTCGGCGTGGCTACAGACCATCACGATGGGATCCGGTTTCTGTTCTACTTGTTTAATAAAATTTTTCACCTTAGTACGGAGGTCGCCGCCTTCGTCGAGCAAAGCGTGCTCGGCAATTTCAATCTTCTTCTTTTTTGCGATTGGTTCGAGGGTTTCGATGCAACGGCGCTTAGGACTCGAAATAAGCAGCGGAGTTTCTTTCTTAAATCGTTCTCTAAAGTATTTCTGAATTTTCTTGGCCTGACGTTTTCCCTTGTCGCTGAGGCCATTATCTGTTTCGCGGTCCGAATCAACAATATCTCGGTGAGCGTGTCTGACGATAATCAGTGTTTTAGACTGTCTGGAGGGGGGTGCCTTCGTATCCATGCAATGTTAGATCCTCTAAGTAGAATTGAGAACGGATCTCAGGTTGGCCTCTGGCGGGTACTCGTAGCCGCCATTTTCCATCTGAAGCCAGTTCGTGGGCTTTGA
>JABDFB010000043.1 GCA_013286765.1 Deltaproteobacteria bacterium | reverse complement strand
TTATTTGCGTTTGATTTGTTTTGACTCTGCGCACGATATCCTCTACTTAGTGTAACAAAGAATTTATATGAAAAGAAATATTTGGTTTGCGATCGCCGTTTCCGCACTCGGTTACTTTGTCGACGTTTATGATTTAGTTCTGTTTAACGTAGTTCGTGTGAAAAGTCTGCAGTCTTTTTCCCTGTCACCGAGTGAAATCACTTCTGTGGGAATTTACCTCTTAAATATACAATTAGTGGGGCTATTAATCGGCGGACTATTCTGGGGAACTTTGGGAGACAAGAAGGGCAGAGTCTCCGTCTTGTTCGGATCTATTCTCCTCTATTCCTGTGCAAACATTGCGAATGCTTTTGTGACGGACATCACGAGTTATTCTATCTGCCGTTTTCTGGCTGGAATAGGGCTCGGTGGGGAATTTGGGATTGGCGTGACTTTGGTGAGCGAGCTGCTTCCTAAAAATAAACGAGGATATGGTGGCATGATCGTCGCTGCGACTGGGGCACTCGGAGCCATAACGAGTGGCCTGATAGGCGATCTGTTTTCATGGAGGACTTCTTATATCGTCGGTGGATTCATGGGGTTTCTTTTGCTCGGACTGCGCGTGAGCCTTAGCGAATCCGAGATTTTTTCACGTGTGAAGGCCACATCTGCCACAATCCAGCGCGGTAGTCTCAAAATGCTATTAGGATCCCCGGAACTCCTTTCGAAGTATCTTCAATGTATTTTTATAGGCACACCGATTTGGATTACAATTGGATTATTTATGGCTCTTTCTCCTGAGATTGCTCAGGCGTTAAATATCGCAGGTCCAATTTCTGCTGGAAGATCGATTTTATTCTTTAATATTGGTTTTGGACTCGGAGACATTCTCAGCAGTCTACTCAGTCAGTATTTGCGCAGCCGAAGAAGAGCCGTTCTAATCCACCTCTTGCTTACTGCTTTCTTTTCGGTTGTCTTTCTTTGTCTTCGATCAGCCGAGCAAATGACGTTCTACTCTGTTTGCGCATTGCTTGGTATCGGCGCCGGTTATTGGGCCATTTTTATGATGGTAACGGCAGAACAATTCGGTACTAATCTTCGAGCCACAGTGGCTACTTCAGTGCCAAATTTAGTTCGAGTACTGGTTGTACCGTGCTCTTTAGCACTGACTACGCTCAAAACTCATCTGGGATTGATCGAGAGCCTGGCCCTGATTCAGTTCGTAGTGATCAGTTGTGCGATGTTCTCGCGCCGCTTTTTGGCGGAAACGTTTTCGAAGGATCTAAATTTTGTCGAAAAATAGGTGACCCTCTATTACCGCCTTGAATGCTGTGCCGATTTAAAGAAATACGAAACCAAAAGAAATGTCGCACCCAGCATAATCGTCGATAGAGCATTGATCTCTGGCGTTACTCCAAATTTGATCATCGAATATATCTTTAGCGGCAGTGTATCTGAGCCTACTCCCGCGGTAAAAAAGGTAATAAGAAAATCATCGAACGAAAGAGTAAATGCCATCAGAGCCCCTGATAGGATACTGGGCCAAATGAGTGGCAAGGTGACATGCCAAAACGTCTGCCACCCTGTTGCTCCTAAATCTCTTGCTGCTTCGGTCAAAGACTCGTCGCTTTCCTGAAGCCGACCTTTTACAGTAATGATGACGTAGGATACGCTAAATGTGATGTGCGCAATGATAATGGAATAAAGTCCGAGAGTCATTCGAAGGATTACAAACCAGATCAAGAGCGAAAGGCCCATCACAATTTCGGGCATAATCAATGGAACGTAGGTAAGTGCGTCGAATAATTTTCGCCCTGGAAACTGACTGCGGGTAATTGCAAAAGCGGCAGCTGTTCCAAGAATTGTGGCGCCGAGCATATTCCAACCAGCAACAATGCAACTGACGTTGAAAGCTCCCCAGACGACGTCGTTAGAAAGGAGTTTTTGATACCATTCTAGAGTCCATTCTTGAGGTGTGCCAAATCCTTGTCGATGCCCCAGAAATGAATACACGACCATAGTTACAAGCGGAATATAGAGAACTAAGAAGCCAAAAACAGCGATAGCTTTCGTAACCAGGTGAGTAGGACGTGTTTGAATCTTTAGCGCCATTTTACACCTTTGAAATTACCTTTTTTGCTCCGCAGTCTCTACCCGCAAATAAATTAATAAACTGATCATCACAATAACAATCAACAGCAAAGATAATGCTGAGCCAAATGGCCAGTCCCGTGTCTTTAAGAATTGTTCCGTTACTAAGTTACCGATCAACATGGTTTTCGCTCCACCTAGCAGATCCGGAATGACGAACTCGCCTAAGGCTGGGGTAAAGACAAAAATAGTTCCTGTCAAGATGCCGGTTTTTGTCAGAGGGACTAGAACTTTCCAAAAGACATTCCACGATGAAGCCCCCAGATCTCTTGCAGCTTCTAACAGCGAAAAATCAAACTTTTCCAGAGCTACATAGAGTGGAAGAATCATGAAGGGCAAGTAGTTGGTGACCATACCGAGCCAAACCAAAAAATCACTATTCACAAAAGCAATCGGCTCCCGAATAATGCCTAGTCTCAGGGCCATCTCATTAATCGGTCCATAATCACCAAATAGAATTTTGGTAGCATAAGTCCGGACAACCAAATTGGTCCAAAATGGAGTCACTACAAGAATCATAAGAAGCGAACGAATTCTAGGTCCTGCAGTTGCCATGATGAGGGCCATTGGATATCCAATAACTAAACAACTGACCGCCGTCAGGGTTGCAAGCACTAGACTATTCCATAAAATTCGAAGATAGATCCAATCTGACGCGCGAATATAATTATGAAGTGTAAACTGAAAAATGACTCCGCCGTAGGTACCCTTCGTCGAAAAGCTATAAACGATTACAATTCCTATAGGAATTAACAAGAACCATAAAAACCAACCCAAAGCGGGCAGAACTAGCAATGGAGGTTTCTTCAAAACGCTTTTAATGAGTCTTGCCAACGTTATCTCCGTTAGAAGTTTGCGTTTCGACAGTTCCTGTTGTAGGTGTCGTACCTGCAGCGCTATTCGATGCCGTGGCTACAGGAAGGGCGCCTTCCATTCCCATTAGAATACTATCTTCAGGGAACCAGGCTACCACCACCTTATCCCCTTGGTTAAAAGTCTTACGTGCAGTTACTGCCGTATTCGGCTGGCTTGCAATCAATGCTAAGTGTGAAACATCTCGAAGTTTCACATGCACTTGGGTTACGGCCCCTTGATAGAGAACTTCACCTAATGTTCCTTCGATCCCGTTTTGCTCAGGACCGGGCAATGACTTCAACGTTTTGATCTTTTCCGGCCGGATTAGAATCTTTACTCGAGCTCCAACACTGACAATGGGTAAAGGTCGCGATCCATCCCGCGCAGGCTTTACCCAGATCGGCCTCTTTGTTGCTTTTGTCAGAACCGCGACGGCGTCAGGTCGAATCTCACTGACCTGCCCCTCTATAGTATTAATAGAACCGATAAATTGAGCTACAAATGGAGTCTTTGGATATTCGTAAATTTCCTGAGGAGTCCCCACCTGCTCGACCACCCCTGCATGCATCACAGCTACCCTGTCGGAAAGCGTGAGCGCCTCTTCTTGATCGTGCGTTACAAAAATAAAAGTGTGTTTAAGCCTCCGCTGAAGAGCCAAGAGCTCTACCTGCATCTGCTGTCTCAGTTTAAGATCCAACGCCGATAGTGGCTCATCTAAAAGCAATATCCTAGGTCGATTCACTAAAGCACGAGCTAAAGCAATTCTCTGCTGCTGACCTCCGGACAGAGTCGCTATATTCCTTGTCCCAAATGTTTCCATTTGAACCAGGGCAAGAGCCTCCTCAACTCGGGTCTTAACCTCAGTCGCAGGCGTTTTTTTCATCTTCAGACCAAAGGCAATATTGTCACGGACACTCAAATGGGGAAATAATGCATAGCGCTGAAAGACCATATTGAAGTGCCTCTGATTAGCAGGCAAGTTATCAATACGCAAACCATCGTGATAGATTTCACCCGAGGTCGGATCTTCGATTCCACTCAACATACGAAGCAATGTAGTTTTGCCACACCCACTGGGTCCTAGGAGCGAAAAAAATTCTCCATCGCGAACGGTTAGATTCACATCTTTAACCGCATCCACTGTTCCATAAGACTTCCCCAGGCCACGGACTTCCAACATAGTCGGAGAATTTATCATCGCTTCTCTATGGAATGAACCCCAAAAAAGAAAAAAGCCCTGATTTTATTCAGGGCCTTCTTATTCTAATCAAATCTATTTTTAATTGTCTGTTACAAGAACCTAGTTAATCTACTAGCCGCCTGCCACTAGAGACGCCGACTTATTTCGGAGCAATGGCATCACCAGTTGGAGCGGCCTGTTGCTGAGTTGGTAACTCTTTCAATTTCTTGTCGCTATTAAATATGCCCAAGGCTTTAGCTCGGCATTCCGGACAGTCTTCCATTTGACCGGTAGCATCTTTTACTCGCTCTTTAACGCTCTTTTGGCCGTTATCCCACCCGCCGTTTGTGCCACCTTTTTTGATGCCCTCAGTTACCTGAGATTTTGCTCTTGCTTGTGGGTCATTGTCCGCAATGTCATCGGAACCTTCGTTAGCACCATTTTGTGCGTTATTACTAGCACCACCTGGACCATTTTGGCCTCTCACCGCTCCAGTACCATGTATGGACTTCAAATCTTGTATATCTTTCATACGGCCGTTTTGAGTATCGGCGCCGAAAGCTGGGGCCATTATTGTCATCAAGAAAGCTGCAGCCAGCCCCGATATTCTACTATTGCGAATCATATTACTGTCTACTCCTCTTTTTATTATAGCTTAGATCAATAATTCGGATCAAATGAAGTGGCACTCAATATACGCTTTCCCTTTAAAATTTCAAGGCTATACTAGGTTTGCACATTATTCTTATTTAAATTCAACAAGTTCTATCTACTAACTTCTCAGCTGTGTATTAAACTAAAATGATAGAGTCACGCCAGCGGGATTTATTATATCGGCCAAGTTCTCAAATGCGGCTGTAACCATTTGAGGAACCTTTTCGCCACCCGGATTGTTAACTTTTTCGACGGCACCACTATTATTGTAATTCACAGTGATCGCACCTAAGTTCGGAATCGTGATCCTAATGGGCTTGGACTGGTTATTATAATCAAAAATTATTTTTCTCTTGGCCTGATCTACCAAAAGTTTAATCCTTCCATTCCGATCATACGTCAGAGCCACCGTTTTCTTATCGGAATTTTGAGCACTCTCGAGATTGCCGCTGCCTTCGTATTTGTACTTAGCCCATATTTCCAACTGAGGTTGAGACCCTTGTCTTTTCCTGAACCTTTCAACAAAGCTCACTTTCCCCGCATGCGCATCGTACTGAAGGTTGGTAATCTCCGATGGCGTCTCTTTCCTCTGTACATGGCATTTCATATCATACGTAAAGGATGCCAGCTCACCGCCAGTATGCTGAGTGGCATTATAAGAGCCTCCTCTATAGATCTTGGAGGGAAGGTCGCATTTTTCGTCATAGAAAGTGTCGGTAACGTCTCCATAAATGGAAGAGATAATTCGAGAAGTCCACTCTTCGCCATCGGCCTTCTGTTTATAGAAATACTCGTACCTGGTAACGTACTTTCCATTTTCAGTCTTAGCACCTTCTGGGCCTGTAGATTCGGCAATAGACACAACGAGGTGATTTGAACCCATTCCTTCATAGCTATAGTCAGAGACCGTTCCATCTCTATTCTTAACTCTCTTAACGTTCTCTTGTTTATCCAAACCGTAATACTGGACCTCGAGTGTCGTACCGTCTTGATATTTGATTTGAGTAAGATTATGGCGTTTATCGTACATATATTCATAAACATGGTTATCTACGTCTTTGCTTTTCTTAAGGTCACCATTTTCATAATATTCGTAAGTAACAGTTTTGCCGTTTTCGCCTTCGATTTTCTCCAAGAGACCTTGCTTATTGAAAGTGAAAAACATTTTTCTATTAAAGTTATCCACCATACTCTGCAAATGGCCATCTTTTCCGTAGGCGAATTTAATGAAATTGTTATTCCTGTCCGAAATCGACATGAGCTTCCCGTTTTCAAAAAAGAGTTCTATCTTTCCGGACTCCCACTTTCGCACATAACCATCTTTAGTCTTCGTTATGAATTGATAGCTGAATTTGGTCGACTTAAACTGTGCGCCCACCGGCAATTGCCTAGGTTGCAGCTTGCCAGAAGCAACAAAGTTCTCCCACTGTTCATTCCTGAAAATAGGATCTTTGGTTAATTTGTCCTTATATTGCGCTAAATTTGGAGCAAGCCCCACCTTTTGAGCTTCGACAGCAATGGAATTGACTGCCTTATCTATATCAGCTCTGGACATCTCCAAGGGAGTAAAGCGGTTATCAGCTCCTCCTCCATACTCGTGGACCATCAGGCTTCCATCTGCCGATTTTACTATATAAGTCTCGTAGGCAGAGTTCCAACCCCAGCCCGTATAACCTTTCTGACCGGTCTTAGAATTGAAAGTCCGATCCCAACTTGGCTCAATACCCCCCGGGTAGAAAATGTCTTTGTAAGCCATATAGAAGTTTCCGTTCTTTAGACTTACGTTAGCCAAAGCCGAATCTGAAATAAAACTGTTTAGACCCATAGCGAGAAATGTCAAGGTGAGAACCAAACGCCCAGAGAACATACTCATCCTTCCCTAATTTTTGCCTAGTTAGTCGGCGAAATGTCTTTTTGGCTTGATACTTCGTCCGTTTTTGCTCAAAAATCCTCACATACTAGCGTGTATGCTGCGGTTTTTTCGCAAAAACTTCCTCGTCTGAAGCCAAAAATCCTATTTCGCATAACTTAAATAATATACCTTTAACTATTAGTTCTTATTTACAGATTATACCATTTTTTTTATACATCAATCTTAATAATTCTGGTGATGACAAAAATGCCTACCACCTCAAGCATGAGAATGATAAAAATGGCGACCCAACCAAGAGCAGTGGTAAATAAGGGCTGCATAAAATCTGGATCACTCAGATAGAACACTACCCCCAAGGCCGGTGGGACAAACATGATAAAGACCCCTTGAGAAACACTTTGGGCCGTTAATGCCGTAATCTTATTCTCAACTTTAATCCTATCGCGAATCGTGCTGACAATCGTATCAAAAGTCTCCGCTAAGTTACCTCCGGTCTCTTTCAAAATATTGACGGCGGTAACGAACATGTCTACGTCTTCAGCAAGCACTCGCTTCGTTAAATTGACAAATGCTTCCTCGACCGAAACACCCAATTTATTCTGGCTTAGAATGAGACTAAATTCCTGTCGTATTGGGTCGGGCATTTCCTGTGTCACCAGACCTAACGACTGAATGACTGATAAGCCTGATTTTAAACCATTTGACATTAGACTCAATGCATCTACCATTTGGAGGACAAACTTTTCAACTCTCTTTTTGTACATCCAATCCACAATGGGCTTAGGGGCCTTCCACCCAATCACTGTGGCGACTACACCAAAAAGGAGCCCTGGCAATACATTAGGCAAAAGAGCAAGAAAGACCAACGAACCCAAACCGAAGCTAATCAAAAACAAGCCCAGTAAGATCCGTTGAGGAGGTATCTCAATAAACATGATAGCCAATTTCTCGACGATGTAATCTCGAGTACCAAGTGACTGAAACCGCAACCAATCCAAAAAACGGGTCATGTAATGGTGGGAGATCCCGAAAACTCCGATTCCTAATGCTATTAAGCCTAAGTACTTCTGAATCACACGCCCCCTCCTACACCCGAAATGCCCAATTTCGGGATACTAACTAACTCTTTGCGGCAAAAAGACTTCTCGACACTTTCATCCCCTTCTCTTCCATCTCCTCTACAAATTTAGGAATAAACCCTGTCGGAACGAAGCGTCCGATGATTTTTCGTTTCTTGTCTAGACCTTCCTGTTTATAGATAAAAATGTCCTGCAAACTCACTACTTCGCCCTGCATCCCGACTACTTCCGTTATATAGGTCACTTTACGAGAACCATCGCTCAAACGACTTTGTTGAATGATAATGCCAACGGCCGAAGCGATCGTTTCTCTAATGGCTTTTAGGGGTAGTCCCAAACCGGCCATCATGACTAGGGTTTCTAATCGACCGATCGCCTCTCGTGGATTATTCGCATGGAGTGTGGTCAAGGATCCGGAGTGACCGGTGTTCATAGCTTGTAACATATCAAGCGCTTCTCCCGCTCGACACTCACCGACAACTATTCGGTCAGGACGCATTCTCAGACAGCATTTAATCAGATCTCGAATTGTAACTTCGCCTTCTCCTTCAATATTTTTCGGTCTAGACTCCAATCGGACTACATGGTCCTGACCCAACTGAAGTTCGGCAGAATCCTCCACTGTAATAATTCGTTCTGATGCGGGAATAAAATTTGAAAGAACGTTAAGGAGTGTTGTTTTACCAGAACCCGTACCGCCCGATACTACAACATTCAACTTTGCCTCAACACAAGTTCTTAGAAAATCCGCAATTTCCTCCGTCATGGTTCCAAAGCCGACCAGATCCTTATATTCCATTCTCTTTTTCGGGAATTTTCGAATAGTAATAGTCGGGCCACGTAGAGCCAGAGGTGGTATGATGACGTGAACTCGAGAGCCATCTTGTAAACGAGCATCCACATAAGGAACTTTCTCGTCCACACGTCGTCCTAGGGGTGTAACAATTCTCTCAATTACGTTCATCATTTGTTGTTCACTGGTGAATAAGGTTTTCGAGAGCATCGGCTTTCCGGCTTTTTCTATATAGATTTGATCTCTTGCATTGACCATGATTTCTGTCACAGCATCATCTGCAAGCAGATCCTCAAGGGGTCCTAGACCCAAGGCCTCGTCCAAAACTTCTTTAATCATTTGCGCCTTCAGCTCACGCGTCGGCAGCAAAGAATTAGTATCTTCCGATGCAAGAACATCGAGCACCGTCTTCTGGGTTTTTTCCCTTAAGATAGAAATCTGTCTAGGGTCTCTCATATTGTCGGTGGTCATTTTTTTCATATCCATCTGTTCGACCAGCGCCTTATGAATTCTCATCTTCATCGCGGTCCAAGGATCAATGACTCCGGTAGTTGTCCTGGCTCCGGGACCACCGCCCGTTCCTGTTTCACCACTGCCTTCTTTTGTGGGAGCCGCAGCAGCAACCGCTTTTGCAGCCACTCCGGTTGGTTTTTTGAGACGAGAGAGATTCTCTAGTAAATTCATCTGCTGCATTTTTCGAATAATATCGTGATATGCTCGCGCCACCGGCGTGTTAGGTGCTGCAAGGCACAAAGGCGTACTCTTCGCTAACGTTCCATCACAGGTTCCTGCATCTTCAGGAATCGCTGCAAAAACAGCTCGATTCAGATTCTTCTGGATCATTTGTGGATTAATAATATTTGTTTGCGAATAGCGATTAATCACAATTTGCACCATTTCAGGAGGGAAGAGTAATTCTTGGATTTTACCTAAAACTCTTTTTGTTTGATTAATCACAATTACGTCGGGTGTCGTTATGACGAAAATAGCTGTAGCAAATTCGAACGTTTTTAGCGCCCATGGCTCCATGCCGCTACCGCAATCCACTACCACTAAATTAAATACATTTGTGACTGCTTTTAAAAACTTCCCAAGACCTTCAATGTCAAGATCACGCACTAGGAGAGCGTCACGTGGGGCGCCAATAAAGCTATAACCCGCCGGTGCGTTTACCATAAATGGTGCCAGAGTCTTCGGATCAATAGGACCACCTTGCATTTTAGACACGTCTATTATGCTTTTAGGAGGATTTTGACCGAGAATAATATTCTGATCCCCGAGACTAACCAGATCGAGATCGAGAATCAAAGGCCTCTGCTTAAATTCTTGAAGATAAGCAATAGCCATATTAGCTGCAAATATGCTTTTGCCGACTCCTCCTTTACCGCCTACTACTGCAATAATATGTCCTGCCATGATTAATACCTCTTCCTACCGAACTTTAATTCTGAAATTCTTCTTGAGATCCTCTGTACCGTCCGAAGCATTATCGATAATCTGTGGAGTCACAAAGATCACGAACTGTGACTTCGTCTTCCTAAAAGACTTAGACCTCAACAAACTAAAAAGCGGGGTCGTCGTCGAAGTCGCATCCGTACTAACTGAAAGGGGGTCGTCTTTATTAAAGTCTGTCCCGATATCACTTGAGACCACTCCCGCAACGGCGGCACTTTCATTCGATTTAACATATAGCTTGGTATTGACCTTATGAATTGCGGTGATGGGAGGTCCTCCGGTTACGGGGGCCTTTCCTACAACGTTCGTCTGATCTAATTCCAATTCCATTTGTATATCTTCACTCTGCCCAAGAATCAAAGGAGTTACTGCCACCGCTAAACCTACGGTTTTAGTTCCTGATACCACTTGGCCATTAGGACCTAATTGAGGGAAAGCAAGATCCTGTTGTTCATTCAATTTCGCAGGTTGCCCACTTCGCACAATTACCGTACCCGTTCTGAGAACACGTGCATATCCCGCGGCTTGGGCCCCTTGGAGTTTTGGAATCAGGCTGGATATCGTTCCAGTGAAACTTACTCCGCCCGCACCTGTTGAGGTACTTGCACCTGCACCACCGGCAACTGTTTGACCTACCGAAATCTGTGGATCCGAAGTAAATCCCGGCGCCCATTTAAAACCGAATAATTTATTATAATCTTTTGAGAGTTGGACAAAATGGACGCTCACACGAACCAATTTTTCCTGCTTTTTAGGCGGCGGAGTATCGACTACAATTTCACTAATAATCAGTTTTTTGGGCAGCTTTTGAACGGTTGGATCTTTCTCCAATAGTGTGCTGGGCTTCATTTCCGGAAGATAGAGATTAGCTACTGAGACTGCATGGTCCCTGACTGCGTCGCTAGGAGCACTTCCCTCAAGAATAATTGTGCCATTCACCACACGCGTTTTGACGTTCGGAGCAAAACCACCGATATCTTCTTGAATTTTCTTAGCCAACAATTGCATTGCAAGCGGCGATACCCCCGCTAAGTTAATAACAAAATCGGAATAGGCCTTGTCTTGAAGTACAACGTAGAGCTTTCCGTAGTCGGAAGGAACTAATACATCGCCTTCGACGATTACTTTAGAACCTACAATTCTAACATCAACACCTTCGATATCTCTCAGTAAATTCCTAATTTCTCCGGCAATTCTGAGAAGACTACTACCCGTCACTCGTACATAAAAGATAAGTCTGATAGAACCATCGGTATCTCGAATCGTGACCGTGGTTTCGCCCGCTTTCAATGGCTTAAAATTAATTTGCTGTCTTTTACCACCAATTTTTACCAGCTGCGGAAGAACGATCTGCGGATTTCCAGCCGTTACACCGTTTGCTCCTTCAGTAACATCAAAATCCAAGTCAACTGCCTTGTCTTCACCTGTGGTCAGCAGCATTCTTCGTTTATCAGCTACTGACTCAGACTCGTCATTCGTTAACTTAGACCGCTGGTATCTATTCTTTTTCGTTTCTGCCTGGGTTTTTCCGCCATCTACGATAAGGCTGCTGAGGACTATACAAAAAAAGATCAGAATACGTAGGGAGGCCAAAGAACCGTTTTGAAAAGGAGATGTCATCGTCTGGCCGCACCTCCTCGTAACCTCTCCGCATCAGGTCCCACAATATCCATGAGAAGTGTTGCAGAAAGTTGGGTTCTCTCAGTATCGTCGTTATTGCGTAACGACAGAGTAATTGCATTATCTCCGTTCGCCATGATCAAAGCCATGTATTGAGCTTGCAGCGGCTCTACTTCTAACGTCACTGTGGTAAAAGAAAAGTCTTCAGTCAGCGGGCGAATTCGTTCTTTACCGCTATATGAATCGGTTTCAACCAATCGAGCGACGTTATTGCTAACCGCTCTCCCTGTTGCTAGCACCACAACATCTTGCAACACGGTCTTAGCCATTTTGCTGGCCCTATTACCGTTTCCCATATCGAGAACAGCGACTAAATCCACGCGATCGCCCGGTTTTACTAGTTTCGAAATACCGGTAATATCGTTGACCGGAACAGAAATCGCCCGTCTACCCGGAGTCACTTGGGGTGCTAGACCCGTTCTGATATTGAGTTCGGTTAGTTTGTTTAAGGTCACCTGTTCGCCTTTTTTGATCGGCACGACAGCAACCATTCCTGCAACACCCTTCAAAGTTTTTGCTGTTTCTTTATCTTCTTCTTTTTTTTCTACAGAAATGACCGCGGGTTCGAGATATTTCTTTGGTATTAGTCTATACTCTAGCATCATTTCTGAGACAGTATCCATTTCACGAATATCTTGCTTTGCTACCACTGCCAAGACTTCCACGCCGAATCTCTTTTTTGCCTCTTCATCAACGCTCGAAATATAGCTCTGGACAAAGAAGACGGCTAAACCAGCCATGATTAATGAAAGAGTAATTGCTCTATTATTCATACTGGTATTTACTCCCGCATATATAGCTAAAATTAGTCGAATTATTAATATTATAGGACGCGACTAGGAACTGGGGTGGCCCACCCATTGATTTCATGGGCAAGTTTCCGAGCCAGTACGTCTGAGTACAAAGTGTGATTGTATTTCTAATTCGAACGAATCCCCTGGCATCAGGTTCTTTTTGAGCTTCGTTCGAACCAACATCTATTTTACTTCTTACGATCCCTTCAATTTGAGCATCAGGAGGTTGTGTATTTCCATCAGCAAAACTTTTCTTGGAAACACCTATTACCATCTGATTCATTTGGTAATTTATTTGAGAGGTCTGATATTTTGCTTCTGGATAAAATGGATGATTAAATGCTAGGAAAAGAATCTGAGCTCTAGAGTATTGCTGATTAACAATACCGGCCTGCATTGCTATATTGACTTTAATCATTATCATTAGAAAAACAATAAAAATGGAGGCCAAAAGCGTAAATTCAATTACACTCTGTCCCTGGCATCCTATTTCTGCATTAACAGCCGTTATCATAAATCCCTTTAATCGCTCTTCTACATTCCTCCGCCGAAGGTTCTTTTCCTAACCAGCTCTCCGAGGTGAGTTTCACGAAATTCTGCAAACTTCGATCAAACCTCCCGGCAAGAGGCAATAAATAGAGTCTGCTCCTAAATGTATATCGGACTCCCTGCATCCAACTTAAGTCGCGGTTACCATCGATGTAGTTTGATCCTGGCCCGATTTCAACTCCACGAGGGTCACCATCACCGTCGCCCCGCGCTATAGAAGGGAAGCGATCAATTCCTGTCATATTTTCAGATCGCTTGACGGTTCTGCCCATAACTTTCTTTGCCCGATCAAACTGATCTTGTGTACTATTTCCGGCTGCCAAATAGGACCGAGCCGACATAAAAGTGGCATAGTGAACAAAATTACCAAAAGCAAAGATCATAGACACTTGAAAGAAGAAAAGCGTAAAAGCGAGGAGAAGCACTATTGTCAACAGGAATTCGATAGTCGACTGACCCTTCTGTTGACCATTCTGTGCCTCACCACTACTGGCTACGGCCCGGCTCCGGATTAAGAAAAAGTCTAAAATTCCCTTCCCCTCCATAAACTCTGGGATGATTTTTGGGAGTACCTTCATCAAACCCAGTTGCCGATGTTAAACCGTACTTATAGGACATTGCGACTGGCGATATAAAGATGAACTGAAATCGTCTTTCCAGTTTCAATTTCACCAATCCAGCTGTTAGCAACGCATAGAAGCCAACCACTATGGCCAAAAGTACGATGTACTCGACTACCGCTTGTCCCTCTTGATCTTTCACAGCTGGTTTCATAAAAAGGATCCCAGTGGATGAAAAAACATATTCCAGATCGCCGCCAGCCCAATGGCGATGCCAAAAGGCATGGTCAGCTTCTGATCTAATTTCGGTAAAAAGAGATCGAGTTCTTTAATAAAAAAGGAGAGAAGAAAATCGTACATTTTTAGTGTAAATTTCAGCATTCTACCTCGTACTAGTAGAATTCCGACCGAAATACATCCACCGATAAGAATACTCAGAAGTGCAACTTCAGCGACGTATCGATACCCACCGAGAGCCCCTAAGGCCATCAGCAACTTAACGTCCCCTCCGCCCATCCATCCGACGTAAAAAATCCAACCAAATAGCAGCAGACCTAATCCTACACCACCTAGGGAGTCAAATAGACCGTGCCAACCATGCACAGATGCAGCATAAATGAGTCCAACCAGCGCAGTAGGAATCGTCAACCAGTTGTAGATTTTACCCCAAACAATATCTGTGATTATGGAAATGAGAGAGATGAGAACAACCGCCAGGTGAATGAGGTCAATTTTCCCAGACACTCAGGGGAGCCCTTCCTGTCTTTATGTCCTTTTCTATCTGTGATCCTATACGTAAAAGACCTTTATCTAGAGCCTTCAAAACCTGTTTTCGAATTTGAGCGGCACCCACTACGATTACTGAAATAATAAGAATATATTCTACTGTACCTTGGCCATTTTCATCTAAGTATAGATTAGATAAGAAATGAGTGAACACTTCTGCCCCTGTTATTCATTCGAGTCAATAGCCGAATCTACCTGGGTGCCGAGTTTATCCACGAGAGCTTTGATTCGTCCCTGGAAGTTCTTTTTGAACTGCATTGCAATCATGACCACTATCGCGAGCATTAAAATATACTCGGTAGTAGACTGACCTCGCTCATCTTTTGCAAACCTCGGCACAAAGCCTGTCCTAAATTCGTTCCAACATTTGTGCCAAAATTCTCTGAAGAAGCTTTTCATACCCGAACTCCTTCTCCTGTCTCCTTGTCGGAAACAGAAGCAGAAAGCATTACCTCCTTTTTCAATCTCGTCAACACTAGGGTGTATCTAATTAATTATATACGACTTTTATTTAATAAGTCAAACAAGTTCACTCACCCTGTTGTAGCCAAAATATTAAACACATATTTAAAAAATAATCAAGGATATCACTGCATTATCGTGGGTATTGACATTTCCTTTATCTGATTTACCTTCCGACAATAACCCTTCGAGTGCCTTCTGAAAATCCTTAACCGCCTGAGCTAAATTCAACTTTTTTAGTTTAATTTCCAGTATTTTTTCTCTTAATTCGTTGGGTATACCATCGGTTGCAAAGGCGATCCAGTCCCCCGGCTGAATTTTACATTCTATAATTTCGGGTTCCAAATCTTCGGCCATCCCAAGAGCCATCAGTGGAGCGCGTAGATCACCTGTATTAGCCTTTCCAAAAGGATCAACTAATCTACTGTAGGACCGTGGAATCACTAAATCCGCACACCGATCCTCTCTAAAAATCCACGCTGAACAGTCCCCGACATTAGCCAAAGCAAGAAGATCACCGTCCAAAAACCCGGCTACCATAGAGGTCCCGCCCTTTTCGGACATGCTCTTGCCCTGATTCAAATTCATTAGCTTTCTATTTGCATGGATGAGGGCATTAAACAGAACGTTCCCTGCCAACGAAAAATAGGTCCGCAAAACAAAGGGCAGCGTAGCATCTAAGTCTCCTGCCTCCTTAAAAAGAAAGCTCTGTACGGCCTCACACGCCACTTTAGCCGGCGTCAAACTGGGATTACCGAACCCATCGGCTGCGATAAAAATCCCCTTCTCCCGCTGAACCATCAGAAAGTCTTCTTGGACGGGTCTTTTGCCTTGACTCTGAAACGTACTGATAGCCTTGATCTCTGCGTTCCCACTCACTGTTTTGTATCCTCCCACTTTTTAATATAGCGACCCAATCGCCTCAAAGAACGATCGTGGTAAATATCATCTTGGGGTGCCACGCTTAAGCACTCTTGAAACTTCTTATAAGCAGTTTCGAAGTCGCTGTAGCTCTCGGCAAGAATAGCCTCGGTGTAAAGTCCTCGGGCCCGCTCGTGCAGTACCCCCTTTATGCGATTCATTCCTGCATATCCACCGTTGAAATACGGATCGATTCGAGTGGCTTTCTGATAGAGCGCAAAAGCTTTTACGTAGTCACCAGATTCCTCGAGTTTCTTAGCCTCTGCTAAAACAGGATCACGCATTCCTTTGATTGCAGCTTTACATCGGGCTATCATTTGCCTAGAACCCAGGACTAATTTTTTATCCGTCGATCCGATATCCATTACTTTTTGGAAACTGGCGATGGCCGTGTAGAAGTGTCCTTCTTTTTTCAGCTTTAGCCCTTCTTTGAACTCTTTCCATCCCTGTTGATTAATGTCGCTCTGAACTTGCTCTTGTTGCTTCTTCAGTTTGAGCTGCTCTTCATAGGTTTCAATTTGTTTTCGCCAACCTGCGACTGTAGGATTGTCCGGATCGATGGTCAGAATTTCAGTGAAAAGTTCTTTGGCTTGATCAAACTTTGACTGATCCATCAATTTTTGAGCCGCCTCTACAAGCTCCGCAACTTTTGCCTTTAACTTGGCTTCTTCCTCTTTTTTTCGTCGCTCTTCTTCAAGTGCCTCTAATTTTCTCCGACCTTCTTTTGCATATCTTTCAATCTCTCGAGAATCTTTATAGTCAGTAACTAGAGCAAAGATCTTTTGAATTTCAAAGAGAGCTTTGTCATATTCCTTATTCTTGTAGTAATCAAAAGCGAGTTGATGTTGGGCTTGAACAAATTTTTTCTGTTCAGGCGTAAGAGATTCAAAAGTCGCTGAAACAGGTAGGTTGGACGCTAGTGGATTGGGCGTCTTCGAGGCCGCAACCGTTTTCTTACCTTTGGCTGGAACTGGCTCTTCTTCATTTAAGTTACTAAGCACATAGCCAAAAAGTAGAATCACAGCGATGATTAGATATTGAGTCCGTTTCGAAGCTGCCCTAAACCTTTCGAGGAGCGTCTTCTTACCTCCGCTGGCAGGTGAAATTCCGGCTATTCCAGCTATTCCAGCGATTTCTCCTGTGCCTTGGGCAGGTACGGCTCCGGGAACTACTGCTTGCCCCATTTCGGGGACTGCAGCTGCAGCTCCTAGCTGGCCTTCTGCACCAAAAACTTCGTTGGGAGCCGGCTCAACAGATTCTTCTGGTGGCAGTTCAAAATCTTTTTCTTGATTGACGTAATCAAGACTCGTGATCTTGATCTGAAATTCAATGGCGCCGATCTTGATGACGTCATCACCTGATAATTCCTGCTCCGAAATCTTAACTCCATTTACAAAAGTTCCGTTTGATGAATTCAGGTCTTTGATGACGTAATGAATGCCTTGTCTTTTGATCAATGAGTTTTTGCGCGAGCATTTTTTGTCGGCTAGTACGACGTCGCAATCTTTGCCACGCCCAATGAGAACTTCATTATTCCTGATTTCATACTCGATCACATTGGCAGTCCCGGAACGAAATACTAATTTAGCTGTGAGCTTTGGCTGTGCCGTAATTTTGGTTTTTTCGTCTTGAGACGGCTCGGATGGATTGCCCTCTGCGAAACCCACACCTTCTGCAAAAGCTTCTTGTCCCGCTTGTGCCTGACTACTTGCCCCAGACGAATCTGCTGGGCCTTTTTCAGAACTGCTTCCTTCCTCCGCTGAAAAACCATCTCCTGATTGACCTTCTCCTGCCTGACCGTCGGCTGGAGTTATCCCAGAAGACGCACTGTCTGATGTTTGATTGTCCGCAACACTTGCTGTTTCGCCTGCAGATTGGCCTGATGTTGCTGGTGCACCTTCTTGCCCAGTTTTTGAACCATACCGAATGACATATCCACCAACAGAAACGATATCGCCTTCTTTTAATACCGCTGATGTAGATTCAGCGCCATTGATGAAGAGTGGAGCAAATTCACTTTTCTTCTCGACCTGAACGCCATCCCCAACCTTGCGAAATAGGGCATGACGTCTAGAGATCGCACGATCTTCCAGACGAATCTGGCAGTCCTTCGACCTACCTAAGAAGGTATCGCCTTCGACATTAATCGTCTTGATCACGGCACCATCTTTAAGAATAGTGAGTACCGCCATCTTACTCATATTCCTTGGTCCCCTTCATCGATCTGCTTTTTGACTTTTTCGAGTTGTTCTTTAGATTCAATGAACTTAGGATTCGACTGATCCCTGTAAAGCATTCGAATTACGCTCTCGTAATGCGCTTTGGCAGATTTTAGATTGCCGGCATCGACCTCTTTCTTTCCAAAATCAAGATCATATTTGACTTCATTCTCAATCGCTTTGTTGCAATTTTCTAAGTAGAGAGTTGCAA
>JABDFB010000042.1 GCA_013286765.1 Deltaproteobacteria bacterium | reverse complement strand
AGGATAACTATCGGAACGGTCTTAGCCATCACTTGCTTTTCTGCGTGTAATCCATTGGGATTAAAGCAATCAACAGCTCCTGAAAATTTTCGACCTGGGTCATCCTATATATTCGGAATCAAAGCGGATCACCTTCAAGTTAAGATGGGCTCTGGCCAAAGTGCTAACGTGAATAGTGAACTAGCACTTCCAATCGAAGTAGAAGTAGATGACCTGGCAGGTTATCCTATACCTTATATTGTATTATCCTTTAGTATTGACGCCAATGCCGGGAAGCTCTCCGCAGGACTTGTAACTACGGATATTAATGGTCATGCCTCAGTCACTTGGACGATGGGAAGTACGGCCGGAACATACTACCTGACCGTTACTCCGGTGATTCCAATTTCAGGAACTCCAAACGTACTTCAAATTCCCGCGACTGCTGTAGCCACTTTTACAGGTTGGTTTCCATCCTCGTCCACATCCTCTTCTTTTACGGCCAGCTCTTCCCTCATCTACACGAGTAATTCAATAAAAATCAGTCTTCCCATCACTCAACTTGATTTTCTCACCAATGCAAGTAGCTTGGGATGTCAGGGATTTGATACAGCTAACTCGTCGACGGGAGTCACTCTCGCCTCAAATACGGTCACAGTTACTACAAGTGGAACGACTACCAACAACGTTGAATTTAGCGCTGATTGGACTCCGAGTTATTCAAATATTGTTAACTATTGGAATATGAATGGCACCTTAGGCAATTCACCGGCCTCGGTCACGTCCACGATCCCTTCCGGAGGTTCGGCACTTACTGGTACGGTCAGTACCAGCTCAGGCAATTTCAAATACGTGAACGGAAAACTGAATCAGACACTCAATTTTGGCGGGAGCGATTGGATTACGGTTGCATCATCCGGAGTTCCAACTGGATCGACTTCGCGAACGGCTTCACTTTGGTATTACCCAAAAGCAATTGGTTCTACATACGTTATTTATTTTTGGGGTACGCAATCCAACAATGCAGCGCAAGGACTTTGTATAGGCTGCAATACACTTACTGGACTCAGATATTATGGTTGGAATAATGATCTAGACTGTTTTCCGTCAATTAGAATCAATGAGTGGATGCACATGGCTACAACCTTTGACGGAACTACAGCTAAGATTTATGTTGATGGAGTGCTGTGCGCTTCGATGAATGCAGCTTCATGGAATACTGTTGGGAATACACTTAAAATAGGATCCGATGGTTTTAGCTCAATTAATGGCTACCTGGATGAATTTGCCATATGGAACACAGCTTTGTCTGCCGCCGATATTGCAACAATTTATGCCCGTCAGGCACCTACCTTTTCTGGTACACTTAACTCCCGGATTATGGACAGTGGTAATTCTATTGCCTGGGACGCATTGTCCTGGATCACTAACACGGCTCTTAGCTACGCCACTCCCAATAGCGGTAGTAACGGCATCCTCGCCAGCCTTTACGGTCTCTGGCATTTAGATGATGCCGGACCTACTACTGCAGCCGACTCCAGTTCTTCGGGCTACACTGCTACGGCTCACGGCACCACCACGTTTGGATCGACCGGTCAATTGAACAAAGCAGCTACTTTTGATGGATCAACGGGGTACTTGCAGTCCATACTCTCCACTATTACTACACCGGCTGCCGTTAGTATGTGGATCAATAATGCATCTTTAACGGGTGGCGGATTTTTCGGCGCTGGAAATAGTGCCACAAGCTGCGGTACTGGTAATAATTCACTGCGACTATACCAATATCGCGCCTCCGAGCTAAAAGCAGCTTCAGGTACGGCTCCTGTCGCCGCGGTTGCCAACAGCGCGGGAATCACCGTTTATCTTTGTGATTCCCAAGCCGCGATTCCATTTCCTTCGTTTGCTACAACAGGAAATTGGCACCACGTAGCGGTCTCATTTGACGGCACCTTCTTGTGGATGAGCGTTGATGGTACTTTTCCAGCAGGAGATTTTGGGAGCGGAGGCGGTTTCAGTGGTTCACTCCAAAACCAGCCATTTAATTTAAACGGTAATAATTCGACAACGGGTCCTATCGCAATCGGATATTCCTTTGATACGATCGCTGGTAACTTCGGGGGAGCTATTCCTCAATTCTTCAATGGCTCAATTGATGAAGTGGCCATTTTTAACCAAAAGCTAACACCTTTGCAGATGTCGGAACTCTATCAAGTGAACCGGGTTAAATTCCGCGCACGTTCGTGCACGACCTCTAACTGTAGCGACGACCCCACTGGCGCTAACTGGGTAGGTCCGGATGGAACGAATAAAACCTATTTCACGAACTCTAACAATGCTACGTCAAGTCAATCTTCTGGTACAATGACATTTTCAAGTTGTACTGGCTGTACAGGCGGACTCTCGTTAGGTGGAAAACGTTATGCGCAATATCAAGTCGTTCTAGAAAGTATGGACGACACTGGCTCGTTCACTCCTCCGCAGCTATCTCTTGTTACACTCGGACCAAATACCACGCGAGCTCCCACGCTCATTACAGGTACAGGAGTTTCTTACACTACTTTACTAGGATTTAGCGTTACTTACGGTAGTGGTGGCTGTCTACTTGGCGCTCGTTTCGATATCACAAACGACACTTCGCAGACGAATTGGTATTCGTGGAACGGCTCTAGTTGGGCGCTCAATACGACGGGTTTTCTCGGCGCCAATTTGGCAAGCACTGTTGATTCCAATATTGGTAGCTTTGTTACACAGCGTGGTACGGGTACGCTTTATGTTCGAGCTTATCTTACCTCTGACGGCACGGTGGCTTCGGGGCAATGCGAGATCAAGGAAATTCAGGCAATCGCGCACTAGTTTGTTAAAATCCGTAGGATTTAGTCCAGACTTGCGCTGGCCTTTAGTCAGCTGTTCTAGCTCGGGTCCTGGTTCGGGCTCTTACTTTGGCGGCAACTGCAGCTGGCGAAGTATAGTTCGCGCAGCGAGAGAAGAACCAGTAAGTGACCGCGGCCATTAGAAAGCCTAATATAATATCAAATAAATAATGTTGTTTAGTGGTCAGCGTGGAAACCGCTACAACGGTAGCCCATGTAAAGAAGAACGGAAATTTCCTTTTGTCTTCATCCAAGTAGACAAATGAAGCAAGGTAAACGCTGCTGACATGAAGACTGGGACAGCAGTTGGCGGGAGTGTCCGCGTTTCTCAACATATTAAATACGTAATAAGTAATTTCGTTTATATTGGTCGGGAGTGGAAACAGATGCCGTGGGTAAGTTGTCGGCCAGACGATAAAGATAATAGTACTCAAAAAATAGACCACAAAGAAAGAATAGAAATACCGATTTAAATTCAATGGGCTTCTGCAAAAGATATAGACCACAATAAATAGAAAATATTCACTGATATATAGCCAAACCGTATTCGGAACGAGCGGAACGAGTTCATCTACCCAAGACAGGGGTAATGTCCGCGGCGTAAATAGATGGAAATGATTGGTTGATATGTAAGTGAAGAAGGCGAATAAAAAGAGGAACATGCCCATGGCGTACTTGTTCGCATCTGTCACTATACTTGGTAATTCAATCTTGTTTCGTGCCAATTTTACAATATCGATATTTGGATACGTCCTCATGTTAACCAAAATTTATCATTCATTTAACCAGAATTTAATTTTATCTTGGATTTTCTTAGAATCCCAGTCCTCTTCACCATTTTTTTACAAAAAGAATTTTTCTTTGTGCGTTCATAACAATAGTTAGCGGAATGGCATGGACGTCAAACAAGTCAGCCAGCACGTTTTCCGGGTCCATAAACAATGGAAATTCTATATAGTATTGTTTTTTAATTCTGGGAACCATCATCTCTGGATTGTCGTCCAGATTGATAGCTAGGATTTCAAACCCATGATCTTTGAAGGTTTTATGAAGCTTGACCAATGAAGGCATTTCCTGCATACACGCTTCGCACCAGGAAGCCCAAAAATTAATAAGAATTACTTTGCTCTTTAGCGTCGAGACAGAGATCTTCTCACCTGCGATGGAAGTCAGTTTGAAATCAGGCAGGATCTGCCCCACTTCAATCTTGATGGTCTCGGCATTATTCGACTTAGATAAACGATCCGCGTCGAATTGGGTTGTTTTAATAATCAGGAGGGCACCTATAATCACCGAGACCAAGACGATTATGGGGATAAGGACTCTCTTAAGTTCAGTAATTCCAGTTTTACCTCGATTTGTCATTTCCACGAATTATACCTTAGAATAGGTATTATGAGAAAGTATTTAGAGCCTGTCTCGAGACGCAGGAGACACGGTCTCACGTTCACCGTTGAAAAAAGGGGACAAAGCCCGAAGGTAAGAGAACCATTTTGGGGCCAGAGTCAAGGCCAGGCTTTGTTTGAGTTTCTAGTGATGCTTGTAGTAGCGATTGCTGTTATTATTACACTGACTACCGGTTTTCGCAGAACAATTCTGTCCCTCTGGGGTTTCTATATCAGACAGGTCAGTGCTCCCTGTCCTGGTTGCCCTTCAGACACCCGCTATCGCTTTCGATAAGTTAGATAAAGCTCATTCCTCAATCGTCGACACTGGTGCAGTCTAAGCGATAAAATATTCTTTGTGGCAAACCCTTCGCCATCGACCAGTGTCGGTGCTGTTTCGCCTCCAATCAACTTGGGTGTGAGCGTTACGTGGTATTCGTCGATCAGATGATGACGAACAAAGTGCCACATAACATTTCCGCCGCCTTCGATTAAGAGGCGCTTAACGCCCAAAGACGTTAAGGTATCGACAATTTGAACGGCAATCGGTTGTTTAGCAGTCGGTTTTTTGAGGACATAAACTTCAGCAAACTTCCTCAGGTGCCTTAGTTTGTTTTTTGGAATTTGTTTATCAACAAAAAATAGCCGTCTGATAAGAGAGCTCTGAAAAAACGGCCAATCAAACGAGATCCCGTCCAGATTTTTGCTCAAAATAATATTTATTGGCTGCTTTTGCGACTTTGAGGCTAAGGATGGTTTCTTAAAGCACCGAAGCGTCGAGGCTCCAATCAAAATCGCATCGCATCGGCTGCGCAGTTTGACCATATGCTTTCTGTCATATGGGGTGCCGATGGGAAAGAAGGAGCGATCGTTGCTCGCTATTTTTCCATCGATACTAGTGGCTAGGTTCGAAAAGATAAACATATAAAGAAAATCTCTTTACTCTCCTTACGCGTGCTCTTCGGGCGAAGGACTTCGACGCGGTCAAACAGCAGTTTGAGGGAATTTCGAAACCCTTCAAATTCTTCGCTGTGAAATAGTTTACACACAAAAGTCCCGTTCGGTCTAAGGAATTGCTTCGCAATATCTAATGCGAGTTCGCATAATTCGACAGATCTTGTCTGATCTGTGACCCGAATTCCGGTCGTCTTAGGGGCCATATCGGATAGGACAACGTCGAAAGGGAGGGTGATGCTTCCTTGACTGGTATGTTGGCCAATAATCTTATCCAAGGGATCGTTCCGTAAATCGGCAACTACAAAGATTGCATTGGGCAGAGTGAGTTTAATAGGGGCTAGGTCGATTCCTAGAACTCTCCCTTTGGGGCCGACCTTTTTAGATGCGTATTGAGACCATGACCCAGGCGCGGCTCCTAAATCTAAAACATTGAATCCGGGCTTGAGAATTTTAAACCTCTGATCGATTTCTTCTAATTTAAAAATAGACCGAGCCGCATAATTCTGAGCTTTCGCTTTTTGAAAAAAATAATCTTTCGGATTATACGCCATTGCCGTAGACCTCTTGGTAGTCCAAGACAGGGTCCACGCAGCAGTCTACGTTTTCAAAGCGTTTTGACCATTCAGGCCAAGTTCGAGATTGAAATGCTTTTTGTAATTCTTGAACCACTTCTCGCCCTTTCTTTCCAGTATCGTAAGCGGAATCTACTAGATGAGGGAGCTTCAAAACAGAGCATAATCTCTTCCAGAATTTATGCTCCATAGCCCCGACTGAAATTCTCCGCCCGTCGGCACAGGTATAGACTCGATAACACGGATATTTGCCAGTAAACAAGGTTTTGCCTGGGCCCGGCAAAACTTGGTTGAATTTGTAGTCGGCGATTAAGAGGCTCTGCACTCTCTTTAGGACATCTGTCAGGCTAACCACGGTACGAGTTCCCTTCGACCCGCGGGATACGGAATCAATGGCCGCAGTGATAAGATAAGCCCCCTCATATGAGCCAAATAGATCTGCGAGAGGAAGCGGGGGCATTTCTTTCATGAGTGATAAAAATCCGGTAACTGCAGCAAAATTCAGATCATGGCCCGCTCGTTCGCGCAAAGGACTGGACTCGGGATAGCCAACTAAACTTAAAATGCAGAGCTTGGGGTTAATAGCATGAAGGTGGGCGGCATTGAGGCCCAATTTACTTTTCGCCGCCGGTCGAAAAGCTTCAATTAAACCGTCCGCATTTCTCACTAGTTCGTGGAATTTTGGTTGATCTTTTGGATCGAGAAGGTCCAGGTGGATAATTTCCTTTAAGCCGTTCAGGTCTTCGTAAAGAGGGAGCATCGTTTTTGCGGGATCCGGTTTCGAGGGACTTTCCACTTTGATTACCCGTGCCCCTTGATAAGCCAAGAGTTTTCCGACGAATGGACCAGGAAGCAAGATGGAACAATCTAAGATGACTCTGCCACGAAGATGCATAAGGCTTCAGGGTGTCAGAGTTAAGAACAATTGGGTAGTAGCTTCCTTGATAAAATTCTCAAGCACTTCTTTTTTTCCACCGCGAAGATTAGTGAATGTAATTCCTAGCCGCACGTAAGAGTCGGAGTCATTTTTTCCACTCGATTGAATAATCTTGGTATTTTTGATTTCGCCTTCCATGATAAGGGAACGCGTTTTTAGAAACAGAAAAAATTTAGGTAGGGTGTTTCCCGGTGTAAACCTATTAGACTTGTTCAACGGAAGCGAAATGGCGATTCCGTCAACACTTAAGTCGACGATCCGTGCTTTTGCCAAATTCTCAGGTCGGTAAGGTTCTGGAATTTCGACCCAGCAAAAGAGTTCCTTAGTCATAGGCAATCGTAGGTTTTTTCGTCTCTGACTGCGATAGACGACACTTGGGATTTCGAATTTTAATTCGTTCTCATCCAGGTCTAATAATTTCGACTTAAAAAAGACACTTCCGGCAGATAACGTAATATTAAAGCAACATTCACGAGACCCGGATTGGGAAATTTTTTTTAGAAAGTCGATGTGGTCAAACTTTTTGGGAGGGGTTAGGAGGATAGCCGCTTTACCTGAGTCGACGGTTCGGATGACGCAATCAATTCTATTTTCTAACGTTTTTGTCCAGATAAGTGTCTGAGCAGCATTCTCGGAACCCTTCTGTAGCAGAGATAGTCCTTGCTGGAAGGTCAAGGATTCGAATTGTAACGTATTTTTGTCAGTACTAGACAATAGTAACCTTCCTCAAAAGATCCATATCTTGTAAGACTTTGCCCGAACCTCTTACGACGCAGGTTAACGGGTCTTCCGCCAAAGCAACCGGTAGGCCTGTCTTTTCTTTAATAAGAATGTCCAAGTTTGCGAGCAGAGCCCCGCCTCCAGCTAAAATAATTCCGTTGTCGACGATATCGGCTGCAAGTTCTGGTGGAGTTCTTTCCAAAGCCGTTTTAATCGTATCGACGACTGCAGAAACAGGTTCTGCTAGAGCATCTCTGATTTCCTCTGAATTCACCTCAATTGTTTTGGGTGCGCCGCTTATGAGATCTCGTCCCTTAACTTCATAGGTCTTCTCATCTTCAAAAGGATAAGCGCAACCAATAGAAAGCTTAATCTGTTCGGCGGTGCGCTCTCCGATTAAGAGGGAATACTTACGTTTGATGTAATTGACGATTGCGTCATCAAATTTATCGCCGGCAACACGTACTGATTTAGAATAAACGATGCCACCTAAAGAAATAACGGCAACTTCGGTGGTTCCGCCACCAATATCGACAATCATATTACCGCTAGGTTCTCGAATAGGCAAACCTGCGCCAAGCGCTGCAGCCATGGGTTCTTCAATAAGATAGACTTCCCGAGCTCCGGCAGACTGCGCGGATTCCTTCACGGCTCTTTTTTCAACTTGAGTGATACCGAAGGGAATACAAATAATTATTCTAGGACGAATAAATGTTCTTCGCTCACTCGACTTATGAATGAAATACTTCAGCATGGACTGAGTAACTTCAAAGTCTGCAATAACTCCATCTTTCAGAGGTCTGATCGCTTGTATCGAACCTGGCGTGCGACCCAACATGTCTTTTGCTTCTTTACCGACGGCCAAGACGCGTGTTTGGCCACGAGAGTTTCTGTGAATGGCAACTACAGAGGGCTCATTTATGATAATCCCTCGATCCCGTGCGTAAACGAGGGTGTTAGCCGTGCCTAAGTCAATTGCCAGATCGTTAGAGAAAAAATCGAGAATTTTTTTCAGCATGAATGATTCACCCAACTGAGACTTGAATTTTTATGGTGTTGCACATACTTAGCTTACATACTAGAGCTTTCTGATACAAGTGCATACTGTACAAGTGCGTAACGGTCTAAGTCCACCGACGAAGGTGTATTTTTTTTTTCGTACTTCACAAAGTTGCTTGACCTCGCTGCGATTTTTAAGGAGAATTTAAGACATGATTATCTCAAGAGTCCTTTTGAAGAGGGCTCTTTTTATTTTTTTGCTCTTTGGATTGATTAGTACAGTGTATTTGGTAAAGAGGCCTGCTCGGAATTATTCACGCATCAAGAGTGACTCAAAACTGACCAAGAATAAACTCCCGGAACTCCTCAAACCTTACGCTGATTCCTACCATTTTCCCTCGGATATAGAACTCGATCTGAGCGAAAATAATCGAGTAGCCGCCAATATTCAGTACTCTTTTAATACTGAACTTCAAAAAAACATGGAAGATGTGATTCGAGCCTATCATCCAGATTACGCTGCTTTTGTTGCTATTGATCCAGCTACGGGACGCATTTTATCGATGGTGAGTTTCTCGAAATTCAAACAAGTACAGAATTTAGCTTTGAGAGCAAGCTTTCCTTCTGCTTCTGTTTTCAAAGTGGTGACGGCGGCGGCGGCAATCGAAGATCATAAAGTATCGCCCGATACAGTAATCGCCTTTAACGGAAGAAAGCACACTTTATACAAGAACCAGATTTTGAAATCCGATGTCACGCGTTGGACACGGTACATTACGCTAAAAGAAGCTTTTGCCCATTCTATTAACACTGTTTTCGGACGTCTGGGCGCTTTTACCATAGGATCGGATCGCTTACGAACCTATGCTGAACGATTTGGATTTAATCACAAAATTGATACAGATCTACCGCTTCAAGAGGGCAGCGCATTTATTCCAAATGATGCTTGGGGACTAGCAGAGAGTGCATCTGGTTTTACCCGCGAAAATAAAATGAGTCCTCTGCAAGGTGCACTCATTGCCGCTACTATTGCCAACGGCGGAGTAATGATGGCTCCCTACGCAGTACAAACTGTCTTTAAGAAAGATGGAACGTTACTGTACAATGCCGAGCCCAGGGTTAATAGTTTTGTTATTGACCCACAAACGGCGACTCAAATTCGAATATTGATGAAAGAAACAGTCCGCCGAGGGACCTCACGCGGGAGCTTCCGAGGGTTCTTTAAGAAAGAATATTCGCTCATGGAAGTGGGAGGCAAGACTGGGTCGTTGACGGGTATGGATCCACCTGGAAAGTACGACTGGTTTGTCGGATATGCTGACTCCGGAACTCGGAGAATTGCGTTTGCGGCTTTGACGATTCATGAAAAGGTTTGGACAGTTAAGTCATCCTATTTAGCTCGACGTGCTATCGAAAGCTATTTTAAGAACCACCATATTGCACATAAAGGAACTGAAAATAATAATCTCTAGTTCTATTTTTTGAATTGCGCTAGGACCAGCTTATGGAAGCCGTCCACGTCCCAATTCTAGTACAAACCATCTCAGATCATCTTTTGGAGCCTTTTCTGCGCCTTCCTGCAAAAGCCGAAAGACATTGGTTTGTCGATTGTACTCTGGGCGGGGGTGGGCATACGGCCGCTATTCTTGACAAATTCGAACAAGTTCCAGAGTTACAGAAACATTGTGTACTCGCCGTCGATCGGGATCCAGAGGCAATCGAACGAGCGAAAATACGATTTGCGAGGCAAATTGAAGACGGAAGATTGGAGCTTTTTCACAGCTCCTTCGGGCAAATCGAATCCATGATTCGTGAAAGACCGGTTCTGGGCCTGCTTGCAGACTTGGGACTCTCCAGTGATCAGCTCGAGAGTCAAGAGCGAGGGTTTAGTTTTAAATCCAGTGGAACTCTGGACATGCGGTTCGATACAACAAGAGGCCTTTCCTGCCAGGATTATCTTAAAAGACTCAGCGCCAGAGATCTCGAAAAAATCATCAAAGACTATGGTGAGGAACGCTTTGCGAAGAGGATTGCCGAGGCGATAGTCGATCGTCGAAACGCAGGGGAATTTCCTCAAACTGCGTCCGGTCTGGCAGAATTGATTCGCAGGGCTGTGCCACCGCCCGCCCGCCACGGTCGACTGCATCCAGCCACAAGAACTTTTCAAGCACTAAGAATTTTTGTAAACGGTGAGCTCGAAGAAGTTGATGCGCTGCTAGATAAAGTTATCTTGGACGTACGATCTGGCGGTAGAATCGGAATATTGAGTTTTCATTCCTTAGAGGACCGCAGAGTGAAACTCCGATTTAAAGACCGAACGTTGTTTCGACAACTCACAAAAAAACCGATTTGTCCTGAAATCGAAGAAATTCATAGCAACCCACGCTCTAAAAGTGCAAAATTGAGGTTAGTCGAGCGTATCTAAAATGCTAATTTTGAAAAAATGGATCCCTCTTTGGACAATTCCTACGTTGATTTTTTTTTCAATCGGCACTGTGTGGTTGCGGCTTGCGATTGTAAGAACAACCTATGATATCAATCAGACGAGTCGGATGATTCAGAATTCCAGGAAAAATCGCGAAAATCTGGAACTTAAACTTGCGGCGCTCCGATCTCCGCAGCGAATGGAGGTTTTGGCTAGAAAGAAATTTAAGCTTTCGCAGCCTAGCACTGAGCAAATCGTTCATTTGAGAAAATCGGAGAATGAAAGCGATGGCGGCTGATACACTTCCATTCGAAATAAACCCCGATTATGGGACGAAAGCTCGACTGACAGCACTGATGTTGTTTTGTATATCAGTTGCTGGATTGATAATTTGCCGAGCTGCTTATGTGCAGATTTTCAGCAATCCAAAATTGGAAAAGCTGGCTCAGCGGCAATACCATACACAAACTTTGATTCGGCCTCGTCGTGGGACAATATTTGATCGGAACGGTGAGACGCTGGCAGTGAGCATCGAAACCAAGAGTCTTGCTGCAAATCCAGGTAAGGTCCAAAACAAATTTCTTTTAGCTAAAACGCTGTCAAAAATTATTGGACTTCCGCAAAAGAAAATTCTGCTGAAGCTCAATGAGGAGAGGGAATTTGTCTGGATCAAAAGACACATTACCGATCAGGAGATGGCTAAATTCAAAAAACATCACATTATTGACGGGTTGGGAGATCTTATTAGCGGTCTGTGGTTGGTGAATGAGAGTGATCGTGTGTATCCGCACCATCAGCTAGCATCGCATTTGCTGGGGGATGTAAACGTCGATTCCGAAGGGATTGAAGGCATTGAATTGTGGATGAACGAAAAATTGAGAGGTCAAATTGGTGCCGTTGCCGCAATTAAAGATGCCCTAGGAAGACCCACTTTTATTGATACGGCTGCGGCAAAGAATATTCGGGACGGAGAGCCGGTCCACCTCACGATTGATGCTTCTTTACAATTCGAAGTGGAACAACATTTACGAAGTGCGATGAAGTCTACTAGTTCAAAGAGCGGAACTGTAATTGTCATGAACGCAGATACAGGGGAAATTCTGGCGCTGACGAACCAACCTACATTTAATGCCAACACCAAGCGAGGCCAACCGGATGCCCGGCGAAACCGTGCAGTGACGGACGGATATGAGCCTGGTTCCACATTTAAAGCTATTTTGGCGGCCAGCGCGTTTTTGAATGGATGGAAGTCGAATGATCAAATTTATGGAGAGCTAGGGTCTTTCTCGGTACAGGGTCATAAGATCTCCGAAGCCGAGGCGCGGGAAAAGTTTGGCTGGATTAGCCTAAAAAAGATGATCAAGTATTCCTCAAATATTGCAGCGGCAAAGCTTGCGATGAAGTTGGGGCCGGATAAATTTCTTAGCACGATTCGGTTATTTGGTTTCGGGACAAAAACAGGTATTCCTTTTCCAGGCGAGATCTCGGGTCGAGTTCCGACACGGAAGCAACTGACTCCGCTAACTTTGGCAAACGTGGGATTTGGGCAAGGAATTCTAGTAACTCCTTTGCAGATGACGAGGGCTTATGCCGCTATCGTGAATGGTGGCTGGCTCGTCAGTCCAACGCTATTTAAAAATGCAGATCTTAAAAATTCTAAAGAGAGGGAGATTCAAGCATCGACAAGAATTTTTCCTCATTACATTAGTCGACACTTAATCGATGCATTGGAAGAGGTGACTAAAGAGGGAGGCACTGGGATTCCTGCCGCACTTCCTGGATTTCGAATAGCTGGCAAAACAGGAACTGCACAGATGGTCGACAAAAGAACTCGGCGATATTCGCGGGAAAAATATATTGCCTCCTTTATCGGGTTTGCCGTGGGTGTTGAGCCCAAAATAGTTATCTATGTTTCATTGACTGAACCGAAGGGCAAATACTATGCGACACAAACCGCTGCACCATTATTCCGGGAGGTTTTAGCGTCGGTATCAAACTATTGCAGTTTACCGGCTCACGACATAGTACCCTCAAAACTCTTGGCGCACCAATTGTTGGCCCAACAGCAGGAACAGGGGGTAGGGCAGGGTCTTGGGCAGGGAGTGGGATTGTCGGGATTAAAAGATGAAGTGCGAATTTCTCAATCAGCGGTCAGTTTAACTCTCACTAGTGACAATAAACTGCTGCCTCAGTACCAACCATCTGCTGCCGATGATAAGGCCGGAGCAGGAGATAGAAAGCCATCTGGTTGGGTAATGCCGTCTCTGGCTGGGCTGAGTCCTAGGGAAGTATTCCAGATTTTGCAGGGGCACCATTTTAAGGTGGAAATACATGGTACAGGTGTGGTGGCAGGGCAGATTCCTATAGTCGGTAATACTCTTGCTGATGGCGATGTAATTAGATTAAAACTGCAAGATCCTTGAGTGTGGTTCAGCTCTGAGACTCGGGGTTGGTGAGGCGGGCAGTCTTCCATGACCCTTGCGCCTCCCGTCCGGGTCGGCGCTTTTAGCCTCACAACCCCGAGTCTCAGAGCTGAACCACTGAAGGAACTTGCACTTTTATTGGATTTTGATCGTGCCATAGCAGGGAGATATTTTGTGTAATATTGGAACTGCGGGGTTGAAGGCGGGCCACTGAAGGTACTTATCATTACTACGGTATCCGATGACTTTTTGATAGGCGTCGCGTTAGAGAGGGTTTGAAGATGTTGGTGAGTGATTGTCTGAGGGAAATTTCAGAGGTGGATGCGAATTGCCATGTAAGAGGTAACTTCGTAGATCGGGAAGTTACAGGCGTTACTAACGACTCGAGGGCGATAAATGTGGGTAGTGTATTTGTCGCGGTGAAGGGTTCGAGTCAGGACGGGCATGAGTTTGTGGGTGAGGTGGTTAGGAGTGGGGCGGTGCTCTGTGTGGGGGAGAGAGAGTTAGATTTTCCTAATTATGTGAGGGTGGGAGATTCTAAGAAGGTTTTGGCGAGGTTGGCGGGTTGGTTTTATGGCAATCCTTCGCATTCGATGCTGCTGATTGGGGTAACAGGGACGAGTGGAAAAACAACCAGTACTTATTTGCTAGAATCTATATTGAAGGCAGAGGGGCATAAGGTTGGTGTAATTGGGACGATCGAAGTTCGATATGGAGATGTAAGGATTCCAGCTGAGTTAACAACGCCCAGTGCGGTGCGGGTTCAGGAGATTTTGGCGTTGATGAAGAAAGAGGGTTGCACTGCGGTGGTGATGGAAGTTTCGTCGCATGCTTTGAAACAGGAGCGGGTGGCAAGTGTGGCTTTCGACCGAGTGGTTTTTACAAACCTAACGCCGGAACATTTGGATTTTCACGAGAATATGCAAGATTACTTCGCAGCAAAATCCAAGCTCTTTTCTGAATCTATGGATTATTCGAGGAATGTCGGGAAGGAGCCGGTTGCCATTATTAATGAGGGTGATGTGTGGGGAAAGAGGTTGAGGGGGGAATGGGGAGGACTAGCATTTGAAGAGGCTGAAGTTCAGGTTACGGCGGATGGGGTGAGGGGACTGATTGGTGGTGTACCGATTAAGTCGAGCCTGACCGGAAGTTTTAATGCAACAAATATTGCCGGTGCGGTGACGGTTGCTAAGTCTCTAGGAATTTCGAAAATTGCAGAAGGCGTTGAAGCTTTGAAGGGCGTACCTGGACGCTTGGAGCGCGTTCATAATCAGTCTGGAATTTTTGTTTGGGTTGACTACGCTCACAAACCCGACGCACTTGAGAAAGTTATACATTCGCTTAAGCAAATGAAGGCGGGGGGGAACTTGATTACAGTTTTTGGGTGCGGAGGAGATCGGGATAAAACAAAGCGACCGAGGATGGGAAAAATTGCGGTCGAGGATTCTGATTTTGTCATCGTGACCTCGGATAATCCCAGGACGGAAGACCCAAAATCTATAATTGGGGATATTTTGAAAGGAATCGAAAAAAAGAATTTTGCGGTTGAACCCGATAGGAAGAAGGCAATATTTCAAGCTGTCCAAATGGCCAAGCGTGGCGATTTGGTGCTGGTAGCGGGTAAGGGACATGAGGATTATCAGATTTTAGGTCGACAAAAGATACATTTTGACGATCGGGAAGTTGTTAGGGAAGCACTTGACACAAGCTTTTGAAACTCAGTAGCATCTCGACATGCTCTACTATCTCTTATATCCTTTGCACACCCAGCACGGATTTTTTAACGTATTTAAATATATTACCTTTAGAACTTTTGGCGCAGGGATTACTAGTGTCTTACTCTGCATGCTTATCGGCCCTTCTTATATTAGGTATCTTCAGCGAAAACAGATGGGGCAAGCGATTCGAGAAGATGGACCAAAGACGCACTTGTCTAAGAAGGGTACACCCACAATGGGGGGCGGGTTGATTTTGATGGCAATTGTCATTCCCACATTGCTTTGGGCAGATTTATCAAACAAAAATATTTGGATTTCGGTTATCTCGACGGTTTTGTTTGGGATTGTTGGGTATTTGGATGATTACAAGAAAGTTGTTCTGAAGAACTCGAAGGGATTATCGGGAAGACAGAAATTATTGGGGCAGGTACTTATTGCAGGATTCACCGCTTATTTGATTTATGTGACCCGGGATACACCTCCAGTACTTAAATTTCCTTTTTTTAAGGAATGGTCGATCTATTTAGGCGTCTTATTTATACCATTTGCGGCTTTCGTCATTGTGGGGGCTTCTAATGCCGTGAATTTAACTGATGGACTTGATGGCCTTGCGGTCGGACCGACGATGACAACAGCCGCAACTTTCCTCATTTTAGCCTATTGCGCGGGACACGTTAAAATAGCAGAATATTTACAGATTCCCTATGTTTCGGGGGCTGGTGAATTGGCAGTATTTTGCGGAACTATAGCCGCAGCCTGCCTCGGTTTTCTTTGGTTTAATACCTATCCGGCCCAGGTTTTTATGGGGGATGTAGGGTCTTTGGCTTTAGGGGCGGCTTTAGCAATAGTGGCCGTTATTACCAAAAATGAGATTCTTCTTGCTTTATGTGGGGGAGTTTTCGTAATTGAAGCTCTCTCAGTGATGGCGCAAGTTGCTTCCTTCAAGATAACGGGGAAGAGGGTGTTAAGAATGGCTCCGATTCATCACCACTTTGAATTGAAAGGCTGGGCAGAGCCCAAGGTGATTGTCAGGTTTTGGATTATATCAATTCTACTTGCATTGGTGACTCTATCTACTCTGAAATTGAGATAAAAGGTGCTTCAAATTATATGAGTAAGTTCAAAGGTAAAAAGGTACTAATCGTCGGTTTTGGAATCTCCGGGGTCGCTGTAGCCAAGTATATGGCCAAGCAAGGTGCGCGGATTTTTGTAACGGATGTCAGGCAAAAGCATGAATTGAATGACGCCATCAATGCGTGTGCAGATCTAAAAATTGAGTATGAACTAGGTAAGCATAATAATAAGACATTCCATACAGTAGACCTGATTGTTGTAAGTCCAGGCGTGCCACTTAATATTAAGCCTTTAGAGGAGGCTCGAGAAAAGAACATTCCTATTACAAGTGAAGTGGAACTGGCTCTCACTTCTATTAAGGAGCCTGTTGTAGCTGTCACAGGGACAAATGGTAAAACGACAACAACAACTCTGATTGGCGAAATTTTTAACGCAGATGGAAAATCAGCTTATGTTTGTGGGAATATTGGAAGGCCCATTTTGGATTATGTGACCAATGAACATAAGTGCGATGTCATAGTTGCGGAATTATCCAGCTTTCAAATCGAGAATATGCAGAATTTTTGTCCTGCGGTTGCTGTCTTTACCAATATTGAGCAAGATCATCTCGACCGATACCCTGAGATGCATGCTTATATCAGCGCAAAAAAGAAACTTCTGAAATCCTGCGATCGCAATAGCTATATTATTTTAAATTATGACAATCCAAATGTCGCTAAGTTTAAGGAAGAGGCGCCCGGTAAGGTCGTGTGGTTTACCAAACAGGATCCAATAGTGGTTGGCGGCGAGTTTGCAGAAAATTTTTACGGAGTTTACATTAAACCAAACAAACGACTGGTCTGTAAAGTGACGGGTAAGGAAGAGGTCTTTGATCTGTCGCAGTATAGACTCTTTGGCGAACACAATAAGGAAAATTTGGCTGCAGCGGTGAGTGCGGCGCGAGTGATGGGCGTAAGCAACGAAGCAGTTCAATCGGTCATCAGCAGTTTTAGAGGGGTGCATCATCGGTTGGAGTTTGTGCGGAAAAAAGACGGAGTCTACTTTTTCAATGATTCGAAAGGGACTAACGTCATGAGTGTGCAGAAGAGTCTATCCGCCTTTAATTCTAATCCGATTATTCTCATCGCCGGTGGGCGTGATAAGGGCGGAGATTTTACACAGTTGACGGAACTAGTAAGAAGGAAGTGCAAGATATTGGTCCTGATTGGAGAAGCAAAAGAGAAGATCAATCGTGCGATTGGAGACTTTGCGGAAACCTATTTAGTTGGCACTTTTGAAGAAGCTGTGCTGCTCAGTTATCAAAAATCAAGGACCGGAGATATTGTGCTTTTATCGCCCGGCTGCGCGAGTTACGATATGTTTCGAAACTATGAGGAACGCGGCGATTACTTTAAAAAATTGGTTTCTCAGCTTTAATCATCTCAAAGATGGTTTGCGTTCCAAGGTGAGCCGCTCACCTACAGACCGAGTGATGCTTGCCTTAGTGTCAGGCATGGTGCTTTTTGGTTTGATCATGGTTTTTAGCGCGTCATTTATTTACGCTCAGGAAAAAACTGGCGATGGTTTTGCTTTAATTCGAAAACAACTCATATTTGCAACTTTTGGATTTGTGACTCTGATCACGGTATCTCATATCGACTACCGGCAATGGGCAAGGTGGGCTTATCCGGTCTTAGGAATCGCCATCGTCTTGTTGGTTTTGGTCTTTTTTCCGGGCATCGGGATGAAGGCAGGTGGAGCTAAGCGATGGCTCAATCTGGGTGGAATCCATTTTCAACCGGGAGAGTTTGCAAAATTCGCGGTGATCTTCTTTGTAGCGCGGCAGCTCGATCGAAAATATGAAAGAATTGATACGGTAACGGCCGGTATCCTTTCAAATATTCTAGTTCCCTTGCCTGCATTTCTGCTCCTTCTGTTGCAGCCGGATTTTGGCTCTACGGTGATTATTGCTTCGGTAATCTTTGCGCTGATGTTTTTAGCGGGTGTTCCCAAGAGGTACTTAGTTGCTGCTTTTGTTTCTGCGGCGACAATCGGAGCCTGGCTAGCGCTTGGGACTTCTTATCGGCGGGCGAGGCTCAGCGCATTTTTGGACCCTTGGAAAGATCCGGGTGGAACAGGGTTTCAGATTCTTCAGTCCTTAATTGGTTTACATAACGGAAGGATATGGGGTGTCGGACTCGGAAATAGTAAGGAAAAACTCTTTTATCTGCCGGAGGCGCATAACGATTTTATTTTTGCGGTGATCGGAGAAGAACTCGGATTTGTTGGAATTGCAGTTGTCTCTTTCGCCTACCTGTATTTTATTTATCGTGGTTTTAAAATTGCCTGGCATTGTCAAAAGATCGGGCGTGACCGGTTTGGAATGCTTTTGGCGGCGGGAATTACCTTGGTTTTAGGATTACAGAGCTTCGTCAATATAGCTGTTGTGATGGGCCTCTTACCGACGAAGGGTTTGACGTTACCCTTTATAAGCTATGGTGGCTCAGCGCTCTTGATCGATCTCTTTGCCATTGGAGTTCTTCTTAGCGTGGCCCGAGGTGCACCCCAATCACTGCATAAACCACAACCACTGAATG
>JABDFB010000041.1:19151-19246 GCA_013286765.1 Deltaproteobacteria bacterium | reverse complement strand
CCGGTTGGCGTCGATCAGGAACAGGAAGTTGGTGCTGGGCTCCAAGATTTTTTAAGCCTTACAGACAAACAGGTCAAACGAATTTCTAATTCTAT
>JABDFB010000041.1:0-19141 GCA_013286765.1 Deltaproteobacteria bacterium | reverse complement strand
CCGAAGCGCCCGAGTAAGTGTAGGTGCTGATTCAACGGATGATTTTGATTTAAATATTAAGGCGAAGCCAATAATTGAAGATCTTCGTGTGAGCGCGGAAGGAGATAACAAGGAAGCGAAGAAGGACTTAGCAACACTTTTGGTGCGGACTGCTCGAAACCGCGATTGGGGTACTATAGAAGCAAGAATTGCGAATGTTCGCGAAGCGATGGCATGGTACCGGGATGTTTATCCGCCACGCGGCAGTCCGGGCTACATTCTGGATAGCGAAAATAACCTTCAAATTGCTCGTGCTGCGTTGGACTGGCTGATGAAAGAGAAAAAGAAGGAAGAGCAAGCCAAAAAGAAAAACCATTGATGATCTTTTTTGCAGGTAGGGCAGGTCCGTTTAATATCCGGCCTCAGTTCCAGCCCCTGACCCATGCCAAAACTCTCGCACTTCCTGCAAAATACTCGACGACACTAACTCTCGTGGGCTTTCCTCAAACCAATCGCCGGGCATAGATTGGGTATAGCTGGGGTGGATGAATCGACTGTCCATCAGGACGATAATTCCGCGATCGGTTTCGGAACGAATGACTCTACCGGCAGCCTGCACTGCTTTGGCCATAGCGGGAAAGGTATAAGCATAGTCGAAGCCACTGCCGTAGTATTTCTGGTAGTACTCGCGCATTTGTTCGCGTTCGAGGTCGAAGTTGGGTAGGGGTGGACCGACGACAAAGGCGCCGATAATCATTTCCCCGGGATAGTCGACGCCCTCGGAAAACACACCGCCCTGTACGGCAAAAACGATGGTCGGACTGGTTCTGGCGCCCGCTCCCGTACTTTCGGCAGTACTGGCTCCGGACTGGAGGTAGTATAATATCGTCTCGATATCGCGCGCTTTCATCTCGCGTTCCTGACGGAGTACGGTGAAACCAGGCGGTGGGTCAAAAACTTCAAGCACGCGTTCTAGGAATTCAAAGCTCGGAAAGAAGGCAAAGTAATTGCCCGGTCTGATTTCCGAGATTTTGTAAATCGTTTCAGCAATTCGCGGGTAGTTGCGTGCACGATCCGTGTACTTGGTCGAAATCTGCGGAATAATCAGAAGCTTTCGCTGGGCCTTGTCGAAAGGCGAGCTGAATTCGGATTTTCTGAGGCGTTCGGAGTTAAGACCAGAGAGTCGGGCGTAGTAGTCAAACGGTTTTAGTGTCGCAGAAAATCCGACCACATGTTCGTACGCATCGTAACAGGTTCGGAGCATTTCGGAAGCGTCACAGCAGGTAATTTTGATCGTGCCGCCGGACGGAAGTTTCGGACGAAAAGTAACGAAAAACTCCGGATGCTTCTGGTCATTTTGAATCGCCTGAATCGCCAGAGCAGACTGATCCGACTGTTTGGGCACATCTCCCTGGCCTTCTAAAAATTCCAGTGCGGCTGTAAACTCGGACCAGTAAAAACAAAGGCGCAGAATTACATCACGAGGTTTTATTTCAATGTCCGAATCTAAATAACGCGATAAAAATGCTCGAAGCTGCAAGTCTTGTTCGTAGAATGGTTCGAGTGGTGGTTCGATCAGCGTTCCCTTCGGATCGCAGTCCTTAGGTTGACAGGAGGCCACGACATGCATGCACTCTTCCAGCAACTCTTCGGCTTCCGTTCGGATCAGGCGCGGTAGTTCGGTCATCTCTTTCATCTCCTCGCGCATTTTTTCTAGAACGAAACTCGATAGCGATGGCGAATAATAATCCATAGCTCGCGACGGGAGGTTATGAGCTTCGTCGATGACCAGATTCGCTTTGCCTTCTTGGTCGAGCTCCAGTGCACTCACTTTATTCAGCGCACTCCGCGGAGAAAATACGTAGTTGTAATCGCAAATCACGACGTCGGCTTCTGGAGCAGCATCGAGTTGCAGTTCAAACGGACAAACCTGAAAATCTTCGCCTAGCTCGCGAAAGTGTTTCGCTTTCAGCTTTCGTTTTCGAGCGAGCACGTCGAGCAGTTTGTTCTCGTGAACTTTTGTATAATGATCGCGCGCGTATTCGCAGTAGTCTGGATTGCAGAGCGGTTCATTCTTAAAACAGAGCTTGGCCTTCGCAGTCAGCGTTAGGGATTTTACGGCCGACCCCACATCCTGAAATCTGGTAACGGCGTCTTCGGCGACCAAGTGCTGGCTGTTTTTAGGAGTTACATATATCACTCTCTGCCCACGACTCAGAGCTTGTCTCAAAACCGGAAATAAAACTCCTGCCGTTTTTCCTAGCCCTGTTGGAGCTTGGATCATCATGCGATGTTTTTCGGCGATCCCCGCCTCGATCGACTGAATCAGTTCAAACTGTCCGGATCTTGGATTTTCAAAGGGAAACCGAAAATCGCTCGCAACATCTTTGCGGCGCGCTGACCTCTTTTCACACTTCTTTGTTTGCTCAAGGAGTTCGTCCAGACGCCGCTCCAACCATTCTTCGTACCTGACGACAGTTTCCTTAAGGTCGAACTTCACATCCATGTCTTGGGTGTCGCTATTTCGGGTCGAGACAATGTGAAACGACAGTTTCGGCAAGATTTTGTGCTCGAGCCAGTAAAAATATCCATAAGTCTTGAGTTGAAGGCAGTAGGGGTGATCCCAAGGGTGATCGAGGAGTTTCTTGTAGAGGTCATAAACGTTGAACGTCGATTTGATTTCCTCAATACGGGGGGGCGTGCTGCCGAACAGACCGTCCATTCGACCGCTGACCTGAAATTCATAGTCACCACGTTGGAACGACTGACTAGTACACACCTCAGGCTTATACGTCGGATCTGCTTGCAGTCTTTTCTGCTGTACTCTGGCGTGAATTTCCTGCCCTTCCGCAAATGATCGAAAACCGGAGTTCGGCTCGATGCTTCCGGTACGGGGTGCGGGAACAGCAAAATCTCTGACAGCGATGTGGACGATCTTCATAGGCATACGGTATCCGATGACTTTTTGATACGCCACGTGTTAATTTTTTAATGCCGCTGCCGCTACGACGATTCGAAGAAGAACCAGCGCGGGCGGGGTCGTTTCTGGGCTTTTAGCCCAAACTGCTCAATGGCTCGCTTGCGGATATGGGCGGCGGCCTCTTCGGGGGAATCCGTAATGAGCCAAAGATCGACATCCTGAGAATCGATCGTTCCTTGTGTGACCATTGTTCCCCGGAGGAACTCGAGTAGAGGTCTCCAATAGGATTTACCCATTAAGACGATAGGAAAGCTTCGAATTTTTCCGGTCTGTATCAGCGCTGCGATCTCAAAAAGCTCATCCATGGTGCCGAAACCACCGGGTAGTGCAATAAATCCATAGGAATATTTTGCAAGTATGAGCTTTCGTACAAAGAAATATTTAAACTCCATCCATCTATCGAGATAGGGGTTGGGTTTTTGTTCCTTTGGAAGTTTGATATTACAACCTACGCTCCGACCGCTGCTTTCTTTGGCGCCGCGGTTTGCAGCTTCCATGATGCCCGGTCCTCCGCCAGTCATCACCGCAAATCCGGATTTGGCCAATTCACGACCCATTCTTCTACCGAGTTCATAAAATGGATGATCTTCTTTAAAACGGGCGGAACCATAAACGGTCACACAGGGGCCAATGAAGTGAAAAGCCCGAAAACCTCGAATGCATTCCAGGAATATTCTAATAGCTCTTCTAAAATCGTAAAATCTGGAATTGGGTCCAGTCAAGAATACTAACTCTTCAGTATCTCCCGAGACTTTTCCCCAGTTCGTTTTCCCTACCATCGTGGAAGGTTTTGATGATTCGATCATAGTAATAAAAAAAGTATAGCAGGAATAATTAATAATTCTAAAAAAATATTTGACTTAGAATAGTCGACTTGTTAGGACAACCGATGATCAGTGTCACGTGACGAGTGCGAGTTTAGAGGTTCAAGTTGTTCCGAAGAGTTTTAAGACTAAATTTTTTTGTTTGTTTTTCTGTCTATTCTATTTCACAAATTTCGTTGATTTTTATTTTCCCCGCATTGCTCTGGCCGACTCAAACTTATGGCGGGGCCCTTCACGTTGCAGTGATTGGACTCGCGACACTCGCGAAGAAACAACATCAAGCCGAATCTTTTTCAGTTTCTGAAGTGGCCGCGTTTGAGGGCCAAAGCGGCATCGAAATCATGGACTTTGGAGTAAACCCCGAAGTTATTGAAGTTCATCGTGATAGGGGGACTGGCGCAGTTCCCACTGGTTCAGAACTACATAACATTACGGAAATACACCCGAGAGGACACCCACACGCGACTGCATCCAATCCGGCTGTTGGATCTCATGCCCAGCCCATTACGGGAAATAGTAATGGCCCCATAGCAATCAATGGAGTTGGATTCTCGCTCCTGGTCACGAACGCTGCTACATCTACGACTTCCCCGCCAGCGCCTACTTCGTCTATGCCCGCAACTCCTGCGCCAGCGACTCTGACTCTTTTGCCAACGACTCCGATGGAACCAGCAGTGAATCTGTCTCCCCCAAGTGATTTGGCAAAACTGAGTGAAGCACTAAACGCCGCAAATCCTGTCACAACCCCGACCCAAATAACGGCTGGTACTGCCAAACCCTCGTCAGCTCCGGATGGCTCTGGAAACGCCAACACACCTTTTGCCGCACTTTCAGCGCTACTGCGCTTACCGAAAGGGCAAAATCAAATTCAAATTCAAGGTCAAGTCTTACCCCGGCTACCTTCGATCTTGTCGCAGTCACCAGAATCACTAGCGCAGCAAACTCTATCGCTTCCAACTTCGGAAACGAGTTCGTACGACGTGCAAATTCCGGGACTGCCTTTTAGCCTGCCGGAGTACCTCATTCCGGAACCGACAGTAACGGCATCGCCACAGACAGAATCGTCTAGTTCTTCAACTACTGTGCCACCCAGCTCATCTACCCCTTCGTCAACCACTGTGCCGTCCAATTTACCTAATCCGTCGTCTTTACCAACTGCCGCGAATCAAAACACTACATCCACTCCCACTGCAGAACCTGACGCAGCTTTTGATCTGCCCTCACTTGAGCCAATTCCATCCGTCTCCATTACGACTATTGATCAGGCCCAACAACTCATGCTCTTTTATACGGAACAGTTGGGGACTGGAATGTTCAGCAGTTTGGCGAACTTCATGACGGTAGGTGATCTCTATTCACCCATGCCTACCCTCATTCAAAGTACGCTCGGAAAAGTCTTTGATAGTATTGTTCCCAATCAGCAATTATCGAGCTCCATTACTTCGCAGAACGTTCAAGCAGCAAATCAGCAGTACGGAGATAGTACCGCCACAGTTGAGAGCATGAATTTCGCTTCAGAGTCCAACCTTGGTGAAAGCTCCGTTGCGAACACAAATTTCATCTCGAGTGCAAGTCCGACTAGTGCCTATCCATCCTATTCAGTCTTGAGCACAGCTGCTGCCCCACCGCCGCCAACACAACCGTTACCACCATCTTCGCCTGGGACGAGGCCCCCAGGGCCCTCGGGACCCACCACACCAAATGGACCGCCGCCCCCAAATTCAGCAGCGCCAGCTCCAGCAAATCCGGGTGGCGGGCCAGCGCTGAATCCGGACTCCGGTCTGGGCCCGAGCGCCGTTCCACCAAATCCGGTAGCTCCCGGTCCAATCCCCGATGGTCCAGCAAGACCCCCTGATCCGGGTGTAAATCCAGGACCCCCCGGTTCTAACCCTAGTTCTGATGATCGACTTACTATCGAAGTCGGTCCCACTGGGTATGTCCCGTATCCAAAAAATTCTGCTTACTATGGGGCGCCAGATTCGTCGATTCCACTTCCGCTGCCAGCGGTTGGTTGTGTTGGACCCATCAATCCGATTGATTCACCATTGTGGACTCCCGCCGATTTTTTCTGTCGTTGGTATTTGCAGGCCATGACCTTCGCTCCCTCATTAAGCAAAAGAATTTATCGCATGTTTGCGGACTACGACGTTACTGCCACTACGATCACATTGCCTATGGTGACCTTTCTCAGTCCCGCCGAAAACTCAGCCCTTCAAATCAATTTTGCAATACTTCAAGGAGCAGGTGGTTTGATCGCTGGAGGTGGTATTCTGGGCCAAGCTTTGGGAAATCTAGAAGCCGGAATTCAGACAGAAATCATGGCTAGTATGTATAGGGACGCGTTTATCGAGACGTTGAGAGTCCCATCTTCGGGACCTCCCAAAACTGGCGGTTCGGGAAGTCGCACGAATAGCACCAGTTCAAGCAACTCAACCCAAGCTGCGGCTCCAACTACGACGCCGTTAACGGATATTGGATCAGGTAGTGGATCCAGGTCTGCAAATTCAACCACGAGTGCCAGCGGAGCTGCTAGTGCTAGTCCCAGTGCTGCTAACTCGTCCGCGAAAAATGTGCCGCAATATTTTACCTATCAAGACCTCCAAAATCTGGCTCAATCCTCACGCGCGGCTCGCGTCGAGGCTATTCGGAACATAGTTACCCCCGTCATTATGAAGGGACTTATTTCCACAATGTCGGTAAGTACAGCATCTTCCGCCGCTGCGAGCGGTTCATCAAGCACCCCGCCTTCTGGTCAGGCGCAAACCGCTCAAGGACCAGCAGCTAACCCGACAAACGATCCCGATCTCAGTGGTCTCAATACGGACTTAAATACTGATGCAACCGCCTCGTCCGCTGCTGCTGCAGAAGGCGAAGAGAGTAGAGATATTTCGTCTACTATTCCTGCAGGCGAAAGTGGTGGTGTTCATCCCCGTCCAGGTTCTCCAGGTCTTCCCATTGGAACTCAGATTCCGACTGCTGCCGCCGCTACAGATCCCGGTACTGCCTATACCCAACTCTTACAGGTAGTTCCTACTATCCCGCCAAATTGGTCGAGTGAGATCTTTTCACTGCTAAGTTTCTATAAAGTGACTCCCCAGAACGTTACTAGGCAACAGGTCAATGCATTAGCTACCTTAGTTCAGTCCGGTAAACAGATTAGTTATTACATATCTCAGGTCAATGGAGGAATTATTGCAGGAACGGGCGTTATTATTCAGGCATTAGGTAATTTTCCACTCGCTGCTGCGAATTTGAATACGTTTGATATGAATGAAACAAACTTCAGGCAATACTTCACTCAGGCGACGTGTCTCCCCAATAAGAACGACATGTTTAATGTTGGAGACTGGGACTCTCCGGATACAAAAAATTGTTGGCGTCTTATCCAAGGCGTGTGGAAAAATACTACTCTGCCGGATCCAAAAAACGGTTCTACCACCACAACAAGAAGAATTTATCGCGACAACTGCGGCCTCAAAGAACAATCGCGAGTCGAATGGGGCAACGTTCACCAATGGAACCAGCCCTCCTACGGCCAAGTGAATAGGGCCCCATTTTGTCCGGAACTGCCCATTAGCAAAGATCAAATTGGCATACCGCATGATAGTACAGATGCCACACGCATTTTGTATGAAGTTACGCAAGATAGTGGAAATACTTTCGACGGCAACCTGACCTATTGGCGGACTGGCGAAGGCAAACCCAGGATTCGAGATGAGAATACCGGACTGGAGTTCGTTCCTGTGGTGGAGGGGATTAAGAAGAACCAGTAATTCTTTCTATCCCGCTTCCAAGCAATCCAAAAAGCTCAGATAGCTTAGACAATTCTGAAACGCATCCAACTGGCGTTCCGCAACAGTTCGCGCCTCGGTCGCATTTAAGGCACGTAGGTGCGAAAATTCGCCGTCTTTGTGCATGCTACTGATCTGATCACTGGTGATAGGAAGTGGGAGGCGGTATAGGAACTCATATTTGTTGCGATAAAAATTCAGGGAGAATAGTTCGAGGTTTTTGTGCGTAGACATAGAGCTGGGGATCGCGGTTTCTTCCTGAATCTCCTGAATCATGAATTGTGTGAAGTCGTCCAAGCTGTTTACCAGCATTTCATCTCTATTTACGGTTCCGCCAATGAGACCGATGCTTCCTTCCTGAACCATGGTGCTGCGACTACGAATGCCAAAGACAAAGCGTCGATCCAAGGTAATGGGAATACAGCATACAGTAATAAATCGTGGAACGAGGATAGGATCAACCAAGTCGCAGATGCGTTCCAAGCCATGGTCCCGTGTATATAAAATATCTTTATACTCGCATGTGCTCAAATGGAGGGTAGGGGTTAGCGGGTGGGCAAAATGAATTTTCTCGAGCGTGTAAACTTCTCCATTCCAGAGTTTTCTGTTGGTTTGCTGGGCTTTAAGGGTCTGCTGTTCCCAATAGGTGTCTCTTTCTTTGAAATAGTCTTCGGGAGGCTTTGGTCTCTCAGAGTGTCGGATTGAAATCGATTTAAGTTCATCCTGCGAAAAATGGATTCTCATCGGTTGTCACCCGAGGCCCTGGGCTGAGCTGCGGCGCGATAAATCCATTCGCGATTTAAATCTGCTACTCGCCCCGCACCGAGAATGGTCATTCCCGTTTCTAATTCCTCTCTCAATTCCAAAAAGATCTTTTGTACACCGGCAGCACCATCGACGGCCAGAGCCCAGACAGCAGGTCTGCCAACTAAAACGGCGTTTGCGCCAAGGCAGAGATACCGAATCACATCGCTCCCAGAGCGGATGCCACCGTCAGCGAGAATCTCAACACTCGAACCGACAGCATCGCGAATGCGTGGTAGTGCTTCTGCCGCTGTGGCAAATGCGTCGAGTTGACGTCCACCATGGTTTGAAACAACGATCGCCGGAATTTTTTGCTGAGCTGCTATTTTAGCATCCTCTGGATTTAATATTCCTTTTAGAATAATTGGCAGTTTCGTAATTGATTGTAGCCATTCCACATCCTTCCAGGACAGCGAGCGTTTTATATTATCTACAAAATATTGTCGTAGACCCTGTCCTGATGGTGTTTTGAAGCCGGACTGTGTAAAATGCGGTGGCCGAGTCGGCAGAATATTTGCCGGAATATAATTGGCAGGAAATTTAAAATCATTCATCCGATCGCGATACCGAATCCCCGTCACCGGTGTGTCCACCGTCAGGACGATCGCTTGAAAATGTGCCGAAGCCGCGCGTTCCACAACCGCTTGTGTTAAGCCTCTATCCCGAAAAAAATAGAGTTGAAACCACAGATCTGCGCCCGTACTGCTCTGAACTGTTTCCATGTCTTGCGAAGAAAGTGTGCTTAAAACCATAATCGTGTCTAGTGCTTTCGCGGCACGAGCCATCTCGACTTCACTGTCCTTGTGCACTAAAAAATGATACGCCGTCGGCGCAATAAAAATCGGTGTAGCGTGACTCCGCCCCAGCAAAGTGATTTCCGTCTTCGCCACCTCGTTGCCACGAAGTACGCGATTCAGCAGTCGAATGGACTGCAGTTCCGAAACATTCCGCGCCAGGCCCGACTCGTCTCCCGCACCCCCCGCAATATAGTCAAACGCTTGCGGATTAAGAATTCGTTTAGCTTCTTGTTCGTATCTTGCAATCCAGTTTTTCATAGCGTATTTCTCCTTATTTAATGACTGACTTACCCATTCCAAAAGGAGCTTGATTATGGCAACCAAGACCATTTTCCAGAAGATAATCGATGGTGAGATCCCTTGTCATAAAATTTACGAGGACGAACGCGTTTTTGCCTTTCTAGACATACAACCCCTCAGTCGTGGCCATACGTTGGTAGTCCCCAAAGAGCCCGCCCGCACTTTAGACGAACTCTCAGACGACGCCTCAGCAGCTATTGGCCGTGTGCTTCCGCGCCTCTGTCGCGCTGTGCTGACGGCTACCGGTGCCAAAGAATATAATGTCCTACAAAATAACGGCCCGGGCGCTCATCAAGCCGTTTTCCATGTCCACTTCCATATCATCCCTAAACCCAATCACAAAGAAGGTCTGGGCGTTGGTTGGCCCGCCGGGTCACTCTCGCAGGAGCAGGGTAGCGAAATGGCTGAAGCAATAAAGAAGTCGTTGAGGTGAAGGGGATTTGATCTTTATTATAAACAAAATCTGATAAAAAAATATCAGACTAAGCGTATGTCGAGGCCGATATACTTTTGCTGTGGTTTTTCGGAACCGGATAAGAACTTCTTTGTAGCCCTTTGCTTGCCAACTGAAGAGGATCAATAAAAATTATCTTCTTATTATGGAAGGATGAAGGGCTGTCTGAAAATTCCTGCGAAAATTCGCCTGAAAATACACCAGAAAATATAGATGATACCAGATGGAACTCCGTGCATCCGCAAATCAAATGGTCAACGTTGTATTTGATTGCCAGGGACTCAAAAAGTCGATAAGCGCTCAGCGTATCTCTTTCTAGATTAGCGCTGAGTTTGAGCTGGTATATCGTTTTATGAATTCTTTCTTGTTCGGCTGTATTGGGAAAAATTACAAATTCTTCTGCATCGTTCCAGAGCGTTGAGTTTTGAAATATTTTTAATCGACGGGCACCAATCGAGCTAAGCATGAGAACCGGTTTTTGATTGCGGACAACCTCCTCTAGGGCAAGATCAGGTAACAAAATAAGTTTTTCACGTAAGCGGGCAGAAAGAAGTGGAACAATAGCATGTAGGGTGAGGCAACAAATAAGCGTCTCAGTTGCGCCCATTTGTTCGAGCGAGCATAGTGCGGCTTCTGTGAGCCGGACCAACTCCGTGGGATTTCCAAGGAGCAGAGTTTCCGTTCTGTCCGGAAAACTAGGATCAGAAATCATAATAACCCGAGGTAAGTGCTGCTCAGATCTTTCCACAGATACAGCAGTGCTCGAAGAATTCTTATAAATATTCATTAAAAATTGGGCTGATGCGAGAGGGCCGAGCCCTCCAAGTATACCAAGTACTTTTGAACTGCTCATAGACGGAAATCCTTATATGATTTCCTTTTTTATCGGATCTTGTAGGAAGAAACAATCTGTTATATATCAGCCGACAGGGGAGAACATTCATGACTGTACATCGCGATCTACAATCGCCATCGGTATCCGTTTGCCAATCACAGGATCAAAGTGGGAAAGATTCTACCAACGAAAATATTAAAATCCTTGCGGAAATAAAACCGGAGCACCAGCAGTTTTTAACTCCACATGCTCTCGCTTTTGTCGCAAAGCTGCAGCGCCATTTTAATTCAAGACGAGAGGCATTGCTCAAAGCAAGAACGGAAGTTCAGGCGAAGATAGATTCTGGATGGCGGCCGGGTTTTTTGCCGGAGACGCGCGAGATAAGAGAATCTGAGTGGACCGTAGCGCCAATTCCAAATGACGTGTCAGATCGTCGGGTCGAGATTACCGGACCTGTAGATCGAAAGATGATTATTAATGCCCTGAATTCCAGCGCAAAAGTTTTTATGGCGGATTTTGAGGACTCGCATTCGCCGACTTGGGTAGGGACTATGGATGGCCAAAAGAATCTCGCCGATGCGATTCGTCGGTCGATTCGGTTCGACGGCCCAGAAGGAAAAATCTACACGCTTCAAGAAAAAACGGCTGCGCTTTTCGTCAGGCCGAGAGGATGGCACCTAGTCGAAAAGCATATACTGGTCGACGGAAAGCCCGTTTCAGGATCGCTTTTTGACTTTGGCCTGTATTTCTTCCACAACGCAAAAGAGCTTTTGGCGCGCAAGACAGGGCCATATTTTTATTTACCGAAAATGGAAAGCCATTTAGAAGCCCGTCTTTGGAAGGATGTCTTCGAATTTGCTGAAAAAGAAATAGGAATTCCGCACGGGACGATCCGAGCGACTGTACTGATCGAGACGATTTTAGCGGCGTTTGAGATGGATGAAATTTTATATGAACTGAAAGACTACTCGGCTGGCCTAAATTGTGGCCGATGGGATTATATTTTTAGTTTCATAAAGAAATTTCGGAATGATCCCGCTTTCGTCTTGCCGGATCGAGCGCAAGTAACCATGAATACGCACTTTCTTAACTCATACTGCCAGCTTCTGGTGAAGACTTGTCATCGACGTGGAATCCACGCCATGGGTGGGATGGCGGCGCAGATTCCAATCAAGAGCGATCCCAAGGTCAACCAAGAAGCGATGGAAAAAGTTCGAGCTGATAAGCTTCGTGAAGTGAGACTCGGGCACGATGGAACATGGGTCGCGCATCCTGGATTGGTTCCTATCGCAATGGAAGTGTTTAATGAAACTATGAAAGGTCCGAATCAAATTTTTCAGCGGCACGAAGAGGTTCAGGTAAGCGCAGAGGACTTGTTGAAAGTTCCGTCCGGCGAAATTACGGAAAGAGGGCTACAAACTAATATCAACGTCGCACTTCTGTATCTCGAATCATGGCTAAGAGGGACTGGATGTGTTCCACTGTACCATTTAATGGAAGACGCTGCGACTGCAGAGATTTCGCGCTCACAGATCTGGCAATGGATACGGCATGGACGAATTTCTAAAGAGAAGTTTACCAAGATTTTCGATCACGAAGTGGATGCAATCAAAAAAACGGTAGGATCGGATCGCTTTCAGTCGGGACAGTTTGAAGCTGCTCGCCAAATTTTGCTTGATGTAAGCACCGGCGCAGAGTTTGCAGAATTTTTAACACTGTCCGCTTATTCATATCTTAACTAGTTGTTATTTAGGCAGGGTTATCTTCTTTTTTTTATTGCTTGGGAGGGCATCAGAATGGACACAAAAGAACCACAATCCGAGTCTCCGGATCGCTGGGCTGGAATTAAACGAGTATATTCAACGGAGGATGTAAAAAAACTCCGCGGATCCATTCGGATCGAATATACCTTGGCACGATTGGGCGCTGAGCGTCTCTGGAATCTATTACATTCCGAATCATACGTAGCTGCTCTGGGTGCCATGACAGGTAACCAGGCAGTTCAGCAAGTTCAGGCAGGATTAAAGGCCATTTATTTAAGTGGGTGGCAAGTCGCCGCTGATGCAAATAACGCCGGGCAAATGTATCCAGACCAAAGCCTGTATCCCGCCGATAGCGTTCCGGCGGTGGTCAGAAAGATTAACAATGCGTTTCAGCGTGCCGATCAGATTCAGACTTCCGAAGGCAGAAACGACGTTTATTGGTTTTCTCCGATTGTGGCGGATGCCGAAGCCGGATTCGGTGGTAACTTAAATGCCTATGAACTGATGAAGGCCATGATTGAAGCAGGAGCAGCAGGCGTCCATTTTGAAGACCAGCTCGCTTCCGCAAAAAAATGCGGCCATATGGGCGGAAAAGTTTTAGTTTCAACAACAGAATTTATTCAAAAGTTAACTGCAGCTCGCTTAGCAGCCGATGTGATGGGTGTGCCGACCGTGCTTGTTGCAAGAACAGACGCCAATGGTGCGTTTTTGTTGACAACGGATATTGATCCGCGAGATCGAGAATTCTTAACGGGTGAGCGGACAGTCGAAGGTTTCTTCTGCTACCAAGGTGGCATTCGAGCAGCTATTGCGCGTGGCTTGGCTTATGCTCCCTATGCGGATCTTGTTTGGTTTGAGACATCCGAACCCAATCTAAAAGAAGCTCGAGAGTTCGCCGAGGCAATGCATGCGCAATATCCGGGTAAACTCTTGGCGTATAACTGCTCGCCATCGTTCAACTGGAAAAAGAAATTAGATTCACAAACGATTTCAAAATTTCAGGTCGAACTCGGAGCAATGGGCTATAAGTTTCAATTTGTTACTCTTGCAGGATTTCATTCATTGAATTTTGGAATGTTCAATCTTGCTCGAGATTATATGCAGAGAGGAATGTCGGCCTACGCTGATTTTCAGGAAGCTGAATTTAAGAGCGAGCGTGACGGCTATCGCGCTACTACGCACCAACGTTTTGTCGGCACCGGATACTTCGATGAAGTAGCACAGAAAATTGCCGCAGGGGCACTGTCTACGACGGCACTGGCTGGTTCAACTGAAGAAGAGCAGTTTGACATGTCTGGGGTAACTCCCGGTGTGTCGATCGAACCAGGAATCTTTCCGGAAAAATTTGCCACCGAAAAATTTGGTGAAGATTCGGTTTCGGAAGTATCATAGGAAAAAAGATGTCCAGTCGCACCAGCGAAATAGGATTTTCGGCTTTAGCGAGGCATGAGACATTATTTCGTGCTCACCTTTACAGGCGAAGTTCAAGCCAAAAGGACATTTCGTTCGTAGCACTCAGGAGGTTATCTTGTCTGATAGTTCCGGTTCGTCGCGTAAAAATCTGTTGCGTCGTTCAGATCGACGGAAAGTTAGTCGAACCACAGACTATCAGACAAGCTTCCAGACAGATCCCGAGCTGATTGACCTACTCGTTCCGTTATATGAACAAAGTTTTCCAGGGATTTCGCGGGCGATTAAAAAGAACAAAGGATACGGAATCAACTGGGAAGATGCGTCTACCCCCTTTGTTCTTTTTGAAAAGAAAAAACCCATTGGACATGTGGGGGTGTTGGAGCTCCCGCTGGTGATAGGTGGAAAAGAAAGAAAAGTCGGGGGACTTCATGCCGTTTGTACGCACCCTGCGTACCGCGAAAAGGGCATTGCGACGCGACTTATTCATGAAGCTATTAGGTTTGCTCAAGCCAAGTATGAAACAGTTCTGCTTTTTACTTCGAACCCAAAATTTTATGAGCGCTTTGGATTTCGAGTACTCCAAGAATACCGCTTTAAGGCGAAGATCCAGCGAGAAATGAGTAGTTACTCCACACTTCGGCCACTTAATATGAATGATTCGAAAGATACTTACATTCTGAAGCGACTCTTGGAATCGCGCACTCCCGTCTCGAAAATCTTAGGTGTGGGACGAGAAAAAAATATTTTCTATTTCAATGAAGCGAGTCGTCCGCTGTTCTACTCCGATAGCCTCAATGTCATCGTTTCCCTCGAGCACGAGGGTTCTGAGTTGCATCTGTATGACGTTGTAGGTCCAAGGATCCCGCCTTTTTCACAATTGTTGAGTCAGATTCCTCGAACGGTCTCACAAATATTCTTTTACTTTAACCCCGATCGGCTTCAAATAGACAGGGCGCAGCCAGAGCCTCACATCGTTGATGGGGATTCCATCATGATGGTCTGTGGACCTTTTGAGGTTGAGCACAAGCCTTTTATGTTGCCACGATCGAGTAGATTTTAGACTGGTGAATCCTTACGTGCTTGCTAAGATCTTTGTTTTACGTACGGCACCGGGTCGTCCATATTATTAGCCTGAAAACCGCGAATTCGTAGATGACAGGAATCGCATCGCCCACAAGCATGGCCCTCTGAATTCGGGTCGTAACAGCTAGTTGTAATGCTGTAGTCCACCCCGAGCGCGAGTCCAGTCTTGATAATTTCCGCTTTACTCATATGAAGAAGGGGCGTGTGAATTTTGAATCGGCCTTTATTCTGAATTCCTGCAGAGGTGGCAAGTTGTGCCAGCTTTTCATAGCAAGCAAAATACTCGGGTCTGCAATCAGGATAGTTGCTAAAATCGATCGCATTAGCGCCGATGAAGATATCGTAAGATTGGATCACTTCTGCGTAACCAAGAGCGAATGATAAGAAGATCGTATTTCGTGCCGGGACATAAGTGACCGGGATTTCCTTCGAGTCCGCTTTGAACGCATTAGATTTGGGAACAGGAATGCTGTCAGTCAGGGCCGACCCACCAAAGAGTCTCAAATCTATCTCAACGATCTTATGTTCCCGAACCGGCGATCGGCAGGTCACTTTCTTGACTGCATCCAGTTCAATAGCGTGTCTTTGGCCGTATTTGAAACTAAGTGCATATACTTCATAGCCCATGGATTTAGCTATTTCCAAAATAGTTGTGGAATCTAGTCCACCACTAAGCAAAACGACTGCTTTTTTTTCTTCCTGCTGCATTTTCCGACACCTCTCACCTTAAAAAAAGTCCCGCCGCGACGGGAATGCCCAATAGGGATTCGCGGCGCGGCGGGAGTTTATTACTAAGGAGTTAAGGCATATTCAAGGACAATGTTTGTCGTGTACGTTCCTGCGCCCGCGTCAGAAAAATCAGTCTGATAGTGATATTTCGGTGTGGGGAAGTCCGTCAACTTAACTGTGTGCCTCGTGTCTGGAATCGTGAACGTTTGTAACGTAATAGCGCCTCCAACGTTCAATCCAACTTCCTGGAGTGGATTTGGGTCCATCCCGGCTAAGAGCGGCACTCCGTATCCGTCTGTCGTATTGTAGACACCTGGTCCAGCTACGCCTGTCGTGTAAGTCCGGATAATAGCCGTATTACACTTAGCGTTGTTGGAAGGTCCGCATAGATTTAGGTTGTTATCCAAAAGACCTGATAACTGAAGGAATCCGAAATCAAGAACGGTATTGCTAACTGCTGGTACTACAAACAAACTATTATCAATTGACATATTAGTAAATGGACCGTTGATAACAGTGACGGGTTGAGTTCCATTGGTTACTGGAGGAGGAGGTTGAGTTCCATTATTTTCGACGACTGCGATCTTACCGGTCGCTTGTGAAACCACTACTCGCATAATGGCTCTCGACCTAATGACAGAGCCTTCTGGTAGGCCGGTCAGTTCGTTCATAGTGCTATTGGCATAAGCAGAAACTCCAAATAGTGCAAATGCTCCCATGAGCGATAGTGAATGTATAAAAATCCGATGTGATTTTTGTTTTGTCAAATGCTGCATATCTTCCTTCCTTATTATGTTTATTTATATCAAGTTTAATAAATACTCGTCTGAGTACGCCGACAGACATGCATAAAGTATGCGGTTTTGTTTATATTAGAAACTAAATTAGTATAATAAGCCGAACGCTTTAACATTATTTTAAAGAAACTTCGAGTTTTGTTGCCCACATAATTATTGTTGTTTGGTTCATACGCTAAGAATTTAACCAAACAGCATTTGTCTGGTTATGCTTTGGTAAATTCTGGGGAAGTCGAAAATAGAGAACTAGAGAATTGGACGCAGAGAGTGGAAATGCTAAATGCCAGTGACCTTCACTAACACGCGTTTATCACGCAGACCATCAAATTCTGCATAGAATATTTGTTGCCACGTTCCGAAATCTAGATTGCCTTTTGTAATTGGAGCTGTGAGGGCATGATTCGTCAGATAAGACTTAAGATGCGCGTCACCGTTGTCTTCACCTGTTTGGTGGTGTCGGTAAGGTTTTCCATAGGGCGCAAGATTCTCAATCCACTCCGCTATGTCATGAAGTAACCCGGACTCTGCATCGTTGATGTAAACTCCGGCTGTAATGTGCATCGCGCTAACAAAACAAAACCCGTCTTGGACCTTTGATCGGGCCACTGCTTGATTGATGATGGAGCTAATATTGATTAGCGCGTAACGCTTCGGGATCTTGAAGTAAAGATATTCGGTGTGATGAATCATCGGTGATTTTTCAACGTGATCAATGATCTCGTATTTTTTGAATCCGACAGGTTCAGAGGGATTGAGGAGCCAATCTGCCATTCGCAAGCCCATAGAGATAGAGTATTAAGGCTAAAACAAGAATTGCTCAACTGGTTTTTTGATTAGCATACGGGCTCTCCTAAAAATACAAATATGGAAAACCGGGGTCAAAATTAGTTTCCCGTAAACTGCGGGTGTACCCGCAGTTTACGGCATGGCTGTATAAGCAACGAATAGAAACTCAAAGTCTAAAAACCCGCTAGGGGCCTGTGTTGTGGCTAATATTTGACTACTTGACTAGTCACTATAGTCATGTCATAATGTAACTATCGAATTGTCGAAATTCTCATCAAACTCGCCATAAGCTCTAGGTGAAATTGAGGTGTAATAGAACGATGAAAGCTACGAAAAAGCAAAAACAGATAATAAATATCAGTGAATTCAAAGCGAAAGCGCTCAGACTCATTGAGGAAACGGCGCAAACAGGAAAAACCTATATTATTACAAAAAAAGGGGTGCCTGTCGCTCAGGTCGTGCCTATTGAAAGCCCAGAGGAGAGAAGAAAGTCCTCTTATGGTACCCTTAAGGATTTCGTACAGATAAAAGGAGACATTGTTCATACAGATACATCTGAGGACTGGGAAGTTTTGAAATAGACCTATCAAGTAATGATGGTAAATACCTATGAAATACCTATTAGATACCCATATTTTGATTTGGTGGTACCTAGGGTCTCCGGAGCTTTCGGAGGCTTATCGGCAGCTCCTGGAAACCTTAGAAAAGAAAGGTGAGGAAGTTGGAGTTTCAATCATTAGTCTTTGGGAAATCTCGCTTCTCCAGGCGCGAGGAAAAATCCAGCTTTCTATTGCACTTGATGAGTGGTTTTCCGATTTAGAGTCCAATCGATGGATCCATGTACTGCCTTTATCAGGGCCTATTGTACTAGAATCAACTCGTCTGGGAGAGACCTTCCACAAGGACCCAGCAGATCGTCTCATCGTTTCTACGGCACGTTGTGTGAATCTCAAGCTTCTTACTAAGGATGATAAGATTCGAACTTCTGGCAGTGTTATTGTGGTTTAGTGTATCATCATTGAGTTTAAAATTATAATATGAAAAAAATACTTAGTTTAACTATACTATTTCAATACCTGATTTTTGTAATCTCGACTGCTCTCTGGGCAGCGCCTATTAAGATTGCAATAATTGGTGCGGGACTTTCTGGCCTCAGTGCTGCATATGAACTGAAAAAGTTAAAGCAAAAGCAAGGCAGTCCGACCGATTTTGAGGTGACAGTCTGGGAGGCTCGTAATCGCGAGGGTGGACGCGTCTGGACGGTGAAATTCAAAGATCAGAAAAGCGGTGTAGAGACCTACGACGAACTCGGTGGCACAAATCTTTTGGATGGCGGTGACGGTGAAGAAATTATCCAACTGGCTCAAGAACTGGGACTGACTATCAGTCCGAGAAAATTTGCTTCGAAGCCTTATTTTATTGATCCTGCGACTAAAGAAGTGGTTCCGGTTTATGAAGACGAACGCACTCAGCTATTACTAGGGGATTCGCACGAAAAGATGCCTGAAAAATTGCCTGCGACGGAAGGAGCACCTGGAAAAACTCCTCGGAAAACTAAAACCACGGAGTCCGCAGAGGTTGTTCTGGAAAAGATTGAAAAAGAATCCAGGAACATGAGTGAAGTAATAGATAAGTATTTTGACAAAACTTTTGAGGGACAAGCTCATCCCTATCTTAAAAGGAAAACTAAAACCACGTAATCCGCATCTATAGTTTCTGTTTTCTTCTTCCTATCATCAAAGAAAAGATTGAATTTCGCTTTTTTCGTCTGCGTTCTGTTCATTCTGATCTCTTTTAAGACCATTT
>JABDFB010000040.1 GCA_013286765.1 Deltaproteobacteria bacterium | reverse complement strand
TAGCACGATGAATAAATCGAATCAGACTAAGAATCGCATTCTGACCTAGATGCGGGTAAGAACTGTGAGACGATTTACCATACGAATACAAATCTATTCTTCGAGTAAACCCTTGAGCATCTTTCTCGACCGACTGGTATCCAACCGAAACGCGATAAATATTTAAGCATTTATGTGCATAAATGGTCTTAAGCTCGGATGGCTCACCAACTAAAACAAAGGAGGGGTTTAGAGTCATTGATTTAATGAGAAACCGCACGCCAAACATTCCGATCTCTTCTCCGCAAGACCCCACTAAATAAATCGGCTGCTTCAGCTTCTTTTCGCGAAATTTTTCGACCGCAAAGAGTTTACAGAGAAAATCTAACTTTACATCGGCAGAACCCAAGCCATAGATTTGGCCGTCCTTCACCGTTGCACTAAACGGATCTCCTGCTGTTTCGGTCCAATTTTCTAAGACTCCAGGGCTAACAGTATCTAAATGCGTATTGAGAAGGAGCCCTTTTCTAATCTTCCGATCAACCAAAGGATCGCCAAGTATTCCGATAACATTGAATTGACGTTTCGATAAATCCTCGTTCGAATGAGTAACCGCTTGCAACTGCGTCTTGAGACCTCTTTCTTGCATCAACGGTACAAGGTAGTTGGCAAGCTCTTCATTGCCATGAGCTGTTGTAGAGTTGATCTTTATAATTCGCTTAGCTTCCTCAAGAAATCTCTTCATAGTGATTTAGTTTTTTCTTTCTTTTGCACAGTCTAAGATAGCTTGTTCAATAGTGTGGCAGACTTGATCAACATCTTGTTCAGCCATCGCACCCAAGGGTGGTAACAACCGTACAAGGTAAGGACCGTGACCACAGTAGAAAGCGACAACTCCCAAATCAAATAACCGCTTAAGAACTTTTTTGACATCGTCGAGCGTTCCATCGAAGGGAGCAAAAGCGATCATTCCTCCGATCACCCGAATATCGGATAGGAATCCTTTGCACGCTTTTCCGGCCATTCGCTCCAGATTGTCCGCAAATTGCTTAGAGAGCTTTTCAATTTTGCCGTCTTTTCCCAAGAAACGTTCCTGTTCCAATAGTTCGATTGTCTTTTTTGCTGTTCGTAGCGCAGTTGTACTAGACGAAAAAGTTCCTGCTACCAATCCTGGCTTTGGATTGTATTCTGGTGTGAATAATATTACACAAGATTGGAGCATTTTACCTAGAGTCACCAGATCGACATATTCGGCCAATCCAAACTTCTGATAGGCAAACAGTTCACCAGTACGACCAAATGTTTGGACTTCATCTACCCAAATTGCCATTCCTGCTTTTTTTGCTTCTTCAAAAACACGTACATAATATTCTCTTGGAGCTACCCGAAAACCGCCCTCCCCCTGAATTAACTCAATCGTTAGGGTGGCAAACTGGTTCGGATAGCGATGCAAATGTTCATGCATTCGCGTAATAGTGGCATCAATACTCTCTTTGAGGCCCTGTTTTGGATCAAAAAACGGAATATACTGAACTTGACCATAAACAGGCTGTCCCTGACGGTAACCCGGATTGTCTGTTATCTCCTGCATGGTTGTAGATCGACCCGAAAAACAATCGTTAAATGCCATCACTAGATTTGCCGGAGTCTTTTTTTGCCGAACAATTTTTAGGGCAATCTCGTTCACCATGGTACCGCTGCAGGCAATCCAACCATGTTTTAATCGACTGCCTGAACCCACTCGCGATAACAGGGTTTCTAAAAGTTCCTTCATCTCAATTCCGGGTTCTAAATTACCCTGCATCACATCCGCAGAGATTGAGTACACCATCTCTTCCATAAAAGCAGGATGAGAATGTCCAAAGAAATGAACACCTATTCCAGTAATCATGTCGTACTTAACGCTTCCATCTATGAGCTCGAGAAACGGTCCTGACCCCAACCCAGATGAAATCACCGGATAATAGAGATCCCTACCTCGCATTTGAGAATATTCTTGAATTGCTTTTGTATAGAGATCCGAAACTCCGCCTGACTTAGGTCCCGACTTCACACCTTTTATCTTGGCACTGGCCGCGGATATGGATTCCAGAAGTTCTCTTTTCGCACTCTGGAAGCGCTCAGAAGAATGCAATAGGCGGGCTTCATTAGTAAGTTCAAGCGACATAAGGAGCTCCTAATATGGAAAAAATCGACAGAAACAGAAACTGAGTCAGTGGACAGAACACTTCTTCACGAAATATCATGAAGTTATTTTTGTTGCAAGGCTACCACCCGGCCCGTTATAGTGATCGAATTCATGGAAACACCGGATAGTCTCGCAGGTTCCGCGCCAGGAGCCATAGATATGGTTCGGGCGAAAACCCTTTTCGACGCAAAGAAATTCGATGCTGCTCTCGAAGAACTGCAACGTTCTCCGAAAGATGATCCGCTTTATTATTACAATCTCGGAACAATCTACTATCATCTCGGTCGTAACGGCAATGCTCTCGCCTATTTAGAGAAAGCGAATCATCTCAAACCTCATGACGGAGATATTCAGCATAATTTAGCATTGGCGCGCATAAAGCTCACACAGACTTTAGATCTCGATCCTTCATCCTACTGGTTTGAAGCCATGGCTGACCGCATCTCGACTGATGGCTTAAAGCTGGGAACTGGTTTTTTGGCTCTGACGTCTATCTTATTATTGTTTAATACTTATTTAAAAATAAGAAATCAACGGCCTTCCCTCAAGTTCCTATTTCAACGTCCTGCAGCATGGCTTTCAATCACAGGTTTTTTTCTTACTGCAACGTTCTTTGGACTCCAACGATGGGTGGAAACACATCCTGCCGCTGTTTGTTTAAATTCTTCCGAAATTAGGAGCGGCCCCGGCTCGACCTACCTCAAACTCTCTGAAGCACCTGCTGGAACGAAACTGCGTATCCTACACACGCCCAACGGGTCCGAGAATCGGGAACAATGGGCGCAAATTCGCTACCAAACTGGAGAATCCGGCGGCATTGGATGGGTAAAAGCTTCGGATTTACTAACGGTTTATTGAATTTCAATCGCGGTTATGCCAAATGTGTCCTCACTATGCGCGTAAACTCTCTTCTATTTGTTTTGACCGCTCTTGCCCTCAGCGCTTTTGCCGGCTGCTCTGGCGCCAAAATCGATCCGAATGATCCAGCCGCGCTTTACAAGGAGGCTGAGGAAGAAATCCAAAGTGAACACTACTTAGTGGCACTTGAAAAACTCCGGAACGTCAGAAACAAATTTCCATATTCGAAATATGCGGTAGAGGCACAGCTTCGAATAGCCGATGTCTATTATTTTCAAGAGCTTTTTCCCGAAGCGGCCGCCTCATATGAGTCTTTTCGCGACTTACATCCAACTCACGAAAAAGCATCCTATGCGACCTATAGAATTGCAAAGTCCTATTTTAATGACACTCCCTCTAATATTGCACGCGACCTCGTTTCGGCTCAGAAAGCGGTGGAAGCCTACCAGAATTTTATTAAACGTTATCCAGCTGCCGCAGAATCGCCCGAAGCAAAAGACGATGTCTTAAAATTGAAAGAGCTGCTCGCTAAAAAGGAGCTCTATATCGCCAATTTCTATTACAAACGGGATTATTACGATTCTGCTAAACCTCGATACAAAAAGATATTAGACTTATATCCTGATACAAGTACGGCGGAAGAAGCTAAAGAGAAACTAGCTCGAATTGAATCACGAGCTCAAGCGGAAGGACTCTCCGAAAATGGACCATCTGATGGTCAACACCATTAAAGATGACAAAGCGATAGACGTTCAAATTCAAGATTTACTCTCACGACGTGACTATAACCAAGCAGAGCCACTGATCCGAAAAAAACTCCAATCAGAACCAAATCGACCCGACGCCTATTATTTTCTTGGCGTCATGTATTATTTTCAGGGACAGATCGGCTTGGCAGTTGAGAACTTGAAAAAAGCGCTATCATTCAACTCAAAACATACGGATGCGGCCATCTGCCTCTCCGTTTTATATAACGACATTGGAAAATATGACGATGCCAAGAAGGTTTTCGAACAAGCGAACCAATCCATCGCTCATAAACAGACCGGCGATGATTTAAAGATTGATCGCAAATTTGCCGTTAAACACCTGGAATTGGCGGATCTCTATTTTCGATACCGTCGTTACGACGAAGCCATCGAGGAATACAGTAAAGCGGCACGCCTCGATCTCTCGAATCTTGAAATTCGAATCCGCAGAGCCAAGGCGTATGCGAAGAAGGGCTTTTTTACTAGATCGATGCAGGACCTGCAGCAACTCAAACATGAGCATCCTTATTTTATGCCAGCCAGAATTCAACTCGGTTTGCTACACTTTAGCCAAGGCAACGTACTGGATGCAGAGCTTGAGTGGGAAACAATTCTGGAGCTTGACCCAAAAAATCGCGAAGCACAATCGTATCTTGGAATGGCCAAACGCACGCGCTAAGTAGAAAAGTTTTTTGCCCGTCTTCTGAGACCGCCACGGAAGGTACTTTCATTTTAAATTGGGAAATGCAACGTAACTATATCGCGCGCACAGCCGGTGAGACTGGAATACTCGGCACGCTAATGACGGAAGATGTCTTTTCCTGGTCCAACAGTTGAGCTTTCGCAGAGTCCTGCTGTGCACGAATAGTCATCAACTGCGTTCGAAGCTCTTTAAACATGTTATGTTTAATCTCATAATCGTTTTCTTGAAGAACGACCTGTTTGGCAAGCTGTTCCCGAATGTTAATTACAATGGGTGCTTTCAAATTAGCCGTCATTTTACTGACGTCGTCGGGAATAGTGAGAATATTGAAGACGGCCGCACGCCCTAGATTTTCGAGTTTCAGTTCACGTAGATCGGCACCAGCCAGCTTCACAATATAATCTGCTTTATAGATTTTTGGCTCTAAGACGGGAAAGGCGACTTGTGGCTTTTCAAGTGACTGAAGCCACAGAATCAGTGTGTCGTCACCCGGGTCGACCAGACAATATTTTTTTAATTCCTGAAAACCTAGAATTCCTTGTGGAATATGAATTATTTCTTCATTGCCAATATTGAGTGGCCCAAAACTTCCTGTTTCTATGATCACGCTCAACCTCTTGGTTAGTGTATATTAACCCTTTAAAGCCCTTGATACTTCCGACATTCCGATTGAACTCTTTGCAGCTTCCTTATTCTGGTCCTGAATAGCTGCATAAACCTCTTCTCGATGAATTTTTGTTTCCTTGGGGGCTTGTATACCCAATCTTACCTGTTTGCCCTTGATTTGGACCACAACTACCTTGATGTGGTCATCAATTGCAATGCTTTCCCCCAACTTACGGGTTAATACTAACATAAGATCTCCATCTTTGCTTAAACCGAGTATTCCTTTACCGAAGGAACGTTTATTCTAACGCCCTGCCACTTGCAACTTTTTTCTCTCCGTGTCATCGCTTTTCGTTTTTCTGATAACTATTTCAAGAAATCCAATAGGGTTGGCTGAATTAAACGTCTTGAACTAGCTAGCGCACTCTTGAATACTGTTTCTTCTTTTCCCATGTCGTTTACTACCTGAACCATATCAGCATCTTCTATAGTAGAACTCAGAGCAGAATTTGTTAAACCATGCCGCTCTAAAGACCGCTCGGTAATCTGTAATCCTTGAATCCTTGCTCCTACTTTTGCTCGAAGCGAAATCATCTTACTCTGCAGCCGATCGAAGTCATCAAGAGCATTTCTAACATTCCCAATGTCGCCTGCCAAGACAGCAATGCGAATCTTTCGAATAGCCTCAAAAAGATTCACATTTTCCAGGTCAGTATGGGCATCTTCCTTCTCGGAAGGTGGGGTGCCCTGAGAGTAATTAGATGGTTTTGGTTGAGTATTAAAACCTTCGGATCCTGGAATATTCATCGATATGAATACTTCGTTTGCGATCTCAATCATCTGTTGACCGTCGTCGCCGTGATAAACACCTTCAGAATCAACAGGAGGTCTCAGGGTTTTGTAGCCACCGAAGAGGAATCGATCTCCCAGCTTCCGATTCGCGACCGCAACTGCCTGTTGAAAAAGTTGTCCCAATTCTTCCGATACGCTCAGCCTTGCTTCTTCGCTCGAATTTGGGGAGCTAGCTTGATTGATTGCGATCTCTTTGCACCGCATAATCATATCTGAAAGATCGCCAAGGGCATGATCAGTGCTGTCTAGAAATGATCGAGCAATCTGCCCATTTCGTAGAAACTGTTCGTAGTTCTCTTTTTCCGTTCTCAGTTCCAAAACTTTTGCGGAACCGACCGGATCATCAGACGGGTGATTGAGCTTTCTCAGCGTTGCGGACTGAAGTTGCAAATTATCTAGGCGATCTTTGCTACGATGGAGCCCTTCCCGAATGGTCTCATAGTTTGTATTTTCTGTAACCCTCATCCGTCATCCCTTACCAGCGCCCCAATGACAATATTTCTTTTAGCATTTCATCGGCAACCTGTATTACTTTTGCAGACGCATCAAATGCATGTTGAAATTGCAAGAGCAACGTTGTCTCTTCGTCTATTGAAACGCCCGATATCTGTTCACGAAGCTTACTGAGTTGCGACATAATATCTTTTTGCTGATTCATATCAAAGCGATTGCGCGACAAATTAACACCAACACCGCTGACAATGGAATTATAGAAGTCTTCCAGAGTTGCCGTATTCTGATCAACAACGCGATCTGTTTGAAGTTTGGAAATAGCCAGCGGAATTCGGTTGTCGCCAGGAGCATCAGATGTCATAGCCGTTGCGATATTGTGAGCACCAGCCGAAATTTCATGGGAGAGCGAAATAAACTCAGAGGCCCGATCTTTCTGATCCAAAGGCTTAAAAAACATCACCCCAGTCGCCCCTGATGGAGTTACACCTGTCGCATGTATATCATTGACCGATTTCACCAGAGAATAGGCAAGTTCATCCAAGCGCTCAGCCATATTTGACAGATACTGATCTCGAACTTCTAACAGAGCCCCTAGTTTGCCCGTTTTTATCTGATGGGTAATAACTTGCGAAGAGCTACCAGAAAATCTAATGTCAGCAGCCTGTGCGACTTTTCCTCGATCGTCGGCCTGAGTTCTTTCCACACTCAAGGTCTGAGACTCCTTGGCAGAAACAAGCGGGCCTATTCCTCGCAGATCAACGGTAAGATTGTGTTTATTATCTAAACGTGCACTTATATCGAAGTAAGATCCTAATTTTTTCAATGCAAGGTCACGTTTGTCCAACAGATCATTAGGAGAACCACCGGTAATCTCTACCAATTTAATACTATCGTTCTGATCGGCAATCTCTTTAACGAGCGAATTGATCTCCGAAACACAACCTTCGATCCGCGAATCCATATGCCTACGGACACTGTCTAGTTCGCTTCTTAGTCGATGGAAGTCATTTACCATCGCCTGCGAAGACTCCTTCACGGACTGACGGATGGCCGGACTCTCGGGTTCATTTGAAAGCTTTCTAAATTCGTTGAAGAATTTTGAAAGCAATCGGTTGAGTCCATCGCCGTTCATCTCATTAAAAATATCTTCGACTTGCTTTAAGCTGACTTCTTTTTCCTCGTGATAAGATAAATCCCGATTCGAGTTTCTAATTTGTTTTTCTAAATATTCGTCGTTAAACCGATCGACACGAGATAGTTTGGTGCCTGTACCAAAGACTCTATTTCCGTATAACGAACCCCTCGGCTCCGTCGCTTCTGTTGTAACCCGCTGACGTGAGAACCCCTCGGTATTGGCATTTGCGATATTATGACCGGCCGTTGCGATTCCGCCTTTTGCGGCCATTAGTCCGGAGTGCCCAGTTTGGAGTATATTAGGAATAGGCACTTTTTCCTAAGCCTCCCTCGAAATAAGATGAGAACTCTTTACATTCACGGATTTTTCACCCTGTTGCGTATAAGTCACCGAAGCACTAGAGGCCTCTGTAAGGGCATTCCCTCTTAATTTTTGCATGTGAGCTAATGAATTTTCGATCAAAATTTTATTACTTTGATTTTGTTCAGTAATTCGTTGAATAAGAAGATTGAGCACATTGTAACTCGTGCGTAGAGAGTCGGAGACGGCGCGATCCACATCTTGAGCGATCTGAATGATATTTTTGAGAGTCAATTCGGCTGGATTTTTTCCTAAAACAGCAGCCAATTGCCCGGTAGATTTCAGTCGCGAACTTTCAGTTTGGCCAATTGTTTCTACAAGGGCTTGCTTCATGTTTGTCGCCATCTGAATTCCTTTCAGATTAGCTTCAACAATCGCCTGATGCTCACCTCGGGTCGCTTCCAGGAGCTGTCGATGAAGTCCGATCAGCTTCTGTAACGCGTGGTAGATTTCTGCTAGAAGTGCTCTTTCCACGTTTGCAATCCTCCTGATTGCATTTACTTAACATCAACTTTCATCAAATCTTACGGTCAACAGCCCTATCTAAAAACTCTTTACTACTATATCGACTTCAAATGTTCATCCACAAGATGATCTGCTATTCCTTGAGGATTGATGTTGTACTTCCCATCGGCGATTCTGCTCTTGAGTTCGCGAATTTTGTCTTCTCTCACATCAGGCGTACTCAAAGCGACGTCTCTTGCTTGAGCAGATTCACGAGCGCGCGGCGAAATTTCTGCCTTAGCTCCTGCCAACGCCTTCATGTCTGAATCGGCGGCGCTAGCCGAACTCTTCTCATTCCTTTTGGAATTCGCTTTTTCTGTATTTTTACTCTTTAACGATTCACTGCTCTGAACTTGATCTGAGCCCGAATGATTTACCTTCATGGTTTCTCCCTCTTCGGAGGAGCAGCTTGCCCCTCATGCCCCTGACTTAGATTGTATCTCTGTGACTCAAGATAAGCAATGATCTCATCTGCTAAACCAAATCCACCGAGATGGGCAGCCTTTTCCGCGTATTCCTGATCTAACATTCCACGATAGATTTCGGAGGCGGGAGATTCCAGATCTAAATCATTTTTGGGAACTGTTTGGCGCATGACATTCATCATGTAATCGATAAACATTGCTTCCATTCCTTCAGCGGCCTTCACAATCGATGGGTCTACTTTAGAACGATCGATTTTTGGCACTACCTTGGAAGGCGTTTCCCGCGCGTTTCTGGCTAAATTTGAAGGGGCGAAAGAGGAACTCCCTAATTCCGTGGACTTCACTAGCTTCCACCCCCCTGCAGGGAATAGAGTTTCAGCTCGGCCGAATTAGCTTCCATGCTAAAAAGAAAATCGTTTTTAAGACTAGAGACCCCTACCATCCTAGCAGGACGCCTTACCTGTCTTATTTCCTGGAAAAAGCTAAAATCAATTAGCCCTGGTTTTCGATTTTCCACATCATCCATGATATGTTGGCCGTTTAGCCTACCCCCTACAAACCTTTACATTATTTCCAATTCAGCTTTTAATGCTCCTAAACCTTTCAGCGTTTGAAAAATGGCTGTTAAATCTTTCGGCTGTACACCTAATGTATTCAACGCTCTTACCAACTCAGAAACACTGGCTGCAGCTTTGATCTCAGCTACTCTTTCGGGCTTCGTCCCTTTTGGAGCGCCCTTAATCTCAATTGCAAGATCGCCATGTGAAATCGCAACCGGATCAATGCTTACATGTTCTCCCATTATGACAGTTCCTGTGCGTTCATTCAAGACTACTTTTGCTTTCGTATCAACATTAATATTGAAATTTTCGATAATCGCCAAAAGTTCGACGGAATTTCCTTCATAGTTAAATGGTACAATCACATCGATAGTTCCACTGTCGTATGCCGTCGCGTACTGCCCCCCCAACTCCGCATTAATCGTCGCCACAGCTCTTGCCGCTGTAGTGAAATCAGGATTATGCAAACTTAAACGGAAACTTTTCCGATTGGAAAAATTACTATCCAGATCTTTTTCAATAGTTGCTCCCCCGACAACTCTTGCCGTAGTTGGGAAGTTTTTAGTACTGCCATCTGCCGTAGCGCCAATACTCACTGGACCTTGCGCTACCGCATAAATATTTTGATCACCGGCTCTGAGCGGTGTAACCAGAAGGACGCCTCCCTCCAAACTGGCTGAATCACCGATAGAACTCACAATAACATCCATTTTATTTCCTGCGCGTGCAAACGGAGGTAATTTTGCCGTCACAATTACGGCCGCGGCGTTTTTTGATTTAACATTTGCATTGTTTTGTGTATCCAATCCAAGTTTAGAAAATAATCGCGTTAAGGATTGACTGGTCATGTCTGAACTGGAATCACCAGTGCCCTTTAGGCCAACCACAATTCCGTAACCGATTAGCACGTTCTCTCGCACGCCCTTTACCGTTGCTACATCCTTCAATCTGGCGGAATGACTCAATTTTGGAATTAATATTGATACGATCAAAAATAGAAAGAAAACTGCTACCAAGCGCAAATTTCTAGCGTGAGACTTCAATACGATATTCATATAACTTCCCGGAACTTATTCCATCGGTATCATCATCGATATCCGATCCACGTATCACACCTGTTATAGCAACTATCCGTTGCGGTCCGCGTGCATACGGAATTCGCCTCACAACCCTGACTTTATAATTCCCATTAGGATACCGCTCAATAATTTCTCCCATCATTTTATCGCCTACTTTGTAGTCAAGTTCAGGATAGAGGTCGACGTCTTTTAAAGATATTCTCTGTAGAATTCGTTGGGCTTCGTCTTCTGTTTTTGGATTTGGAATAGGAAGAGCCATCTTAATGGGCGGGTTCTTCTTATCATTTGCATTACTATTGGCCTCTTGTGGCACCTCCGGCTTTGTCTCATTTTTAATCTCGGGCTTTCCATCCCCTTTTAGCTTAGCGAACTCGAGTGCATATTTTGTTTTGTAAGAGTCCCGCAGAGTCTCCACTTCAATATCTTTTTCTTTCTTTCCCAGTGTACGTCGAATTTCAGATCCGATTTCCTTAAACAGATCTGTTTCAATAGAAAGCGAGACAATATCCCCCGGATTTCTAATTTTGTTTTTCGTAAAATAATAATTGGTTTGTCCGTTATTCGCCCAGAGTGATCCCTCATCAGGATTTTGATCAATAAAGTCTTCCTTCGTCACCCTCCCTGGCCCTTTATAAATCCTCCGAACCGGTGGATCCATTTGTGGAACATTTGTTGAAGAGAGCTGCGAGTCTCTCCCGGATCCATAGCTGTCATCTTGACGGACATTGTTCTTGCCGAAAATACAAGCGGATTGCGAAAGAGCAAGGCTAACCGCCAGACCAGCTGCAAGAACTTCTGCCAAACAGTCTGATCGAAGGCTGAAAGTGAACCTTTGCTTCTTCAAAGATTAACCTCTACAATTCCCCCGGGTTGTAGCCGGCCCACTAGTTCTCGCTTATTCTTTAGAGTCATAACGCGTAGCTGTTGATTAATGTAGGCGGGCTCTTCCGCTATTCCAGCTGTGCTTAAAGATATATCTTTGGACTTTAGCTCGATTCGAATAGCATCCCCTTTTCGAATATCTGGAATTTTTCTAATCGCCGACGAAATAAGCGGTTGACCCTCGATGATCGTTTGAGTTGCCTCAGTACCCGTGATATCAAAATGATCGGAAACAAGAAGGCCCTTCATTTCTCTTGCCTGCCCTGTTGAAACATCTATATTTTGTTTATTGAACAAAGATGGCATCAGAGGTTCCAATGGCAATATTCTTCGGGTTGGAATCCAGACAGTCATCCAAGCTGAAAACCTCAAACTTCCTTCGGAATAGGCCAATGTATTCGAATCCGCATTTGAGAAATAGACTGTACCATGTAAGTCGTCTCTAACAATTTCTAAGGAACCTGTTCCCCTCTCCCCATTTCCTTTGACCCACTGAATACCTCCATGAAATTCAATGTCCGTATTCGGATAGAGTCTGGAGATTTCCTTTTTTAATCGCACTTTCAAAGAGGCCTCTGCCAATAACCTGTGCTTTGATACTTCCGGGTCAGGCTTTTGTGCAAACAGAGGGCTTGATGCAAGAAGGGTAGCCAGAAAGATAGCCGACAAAAAAACTGAGCCTGTCCCAAAGCGTGGTTTATTTAACATTGACTGTCGCCTCGAGCATCTTATCTGCGACGCCCATAACTTTTGTGCCCATCTCGTACGCTCTTTGCGTTGAAATCATGTCCACCATGCTATTGGCGACATTAACGTTGGAGCCTTCAAGAGCGCCTTGTTGAAGACTGCCCATCCCAGCTTCTCCCGGAACTGCTTGGATCGGTGGACCACTCGCAGCCGAAGATCTATAAATGCCTTCACCCATAGCTATTAAACCTTGCTCATTTTGAAAACTCGCAAGTTGAATTTGTCCGAGAATAGCTTCTTCGCCTCCGGCAATCGTTGCTTTCACTTCTCCAGATTTTGAGATCGTCACGTTCAGGGCATTTCGAGGAATAATAATTTGCGGAATCAATCTAGCTCCATTGGAGAGTTGCAATATGCCCTGGGCATCCACGTGGAAGGCTCCTGTTCGTGTATAAGCTACTTCGCCCTGTGGAGTCGTTACAGACAAAAAGCCAGGTCCTTCGATCATGAGATCGTATGGATTATAAGTCATCTTGGCTGGGCCCTGTTCAAAAATCTTATGAGCAGACCCGACCTTTACACCCCGTCCTATTTGAATTCCAACTGGACTTTGACTTCCGGCCCCTAAAGTGGCGCCGGGCTCTTTGATGGTCTCATACATGAGCTCTTGAAATTCCGTATTGGATCGCTTGTAGCCGTCGGTGTTCACGTTAGCCAAATCGTTGGCAATATTCTCAATTTTGGCCTGTTGTGCCTCTAATCCCGTGGCCGCTGTAGTTAATGCTTTAATCATAATTTCCCGATATCGTTGGCTTCTCTACCGAGAAGCTCCCCGTACGTTCTCAGGGATTTTAGATCTTGTTCAAATAATCGATTGGACTTAATCATATTGGTCATTTCTTCAATGGGATTGACGTTCGAGGTTTCAAGCACTCCTTGTCTTACAGCAGTGTGGCTCCCTACCATTTTATTATCTATCGCGGCATTATCAAAGATCTGATTCCCAGTTTTCTTCAATTTCTTTAAATCTTTAAATTCCACTACATTAATTCTACTAACCAAATCCTCTCCTGCATAGATCTCGCCTTGATCGTTAATAGAAAAATAGGATCCACGGTCTCTCAAACTAATAAATCTCGAAGTCAGATCTGCTTGATTATTCGCTTGTGATGCTTCACTATTACTGTTGGCATTACCATCGGTTGAATTATTGTTTGCGTTGTTGTTTATATTACTATTATTTAATTCACCAGACAAACCATTCCCTCGCGTCGACAAAACAGGATACCCTTCAATCGTGACTAAGCGTCCATCTGAACCAACTTTTAAACTTCCGTGGCGTGTATAACGCACTCCAAAAGGAGTACTAACCTCAAGAAAACCAGGACCGTCAAGGGCGATGTCAAGCTGCGAACGCGTAGGCCTAAAGTGTCCTTGATGAAAACTATGGTGAGTTCCATCTACTGTGACAAACGCTTGGTCCCTTCCATCGAGAGGGTAGAAGTCTTTGTCTTTAACTGGTCCTCTGGGAATATCTTTGGGATCCTGCTCACGCTCAACTGTTGCCAGATATTCTTTAAAAGTAGTTACGTCTTTTTTGTATGCAGGGGTATCTGCGTTCGCCAAATTATTAGCAATCACATCAAGATTTTGCGCCTGGGCCGATGCTCCGGAAGCTGCCGTCCACATTCCATTTGACATATTCAGGTCAAACTAAAGCAATCGGCATGCCTAAATAAAACTTAAATATAATATTGTTATTATTTAATTTATTTTCGCAGACCCTTGCCACGCCCCTTAAAACTCGGCAAAAATATCCTTATATCAGGAAAATTCTACCTACTACCTAATCAGAGATTCCCGGCGAAGCCGGGAGTACAGTCCGTGGCTCGTACAGAAGAGATTCCGCAGGATAGTAGCACACGCAGGGTCTTGAGAGATTCACAACAGCCAAGGATGGCGAGAGTTGTGAAAAAACAAGACGTCTGCTCTCTCAAGACCCTGCGTGTGCTACTATCCTGCGGGAATCCCGCTTGCCAATCGTAGTTCCGCGGTATAGAGAATACCAAAATGATCATTCTGTCAGGTAAACCCGTAGCTCAAGCCATTCTTAATTCTGTTCTGGGCAGAGCGGAACGGTTTAGAGAACACTACCATCGTAAGCCAAAATTAGTCGTCGTGTTAGTCGGAGAAGATCCGGCAAGCGTAATCTACACACAAAAAAAGGGCCAAGCGGCTATACAACTAGGCTTTGAGCATCAGACGCTGCAGTTTCCCAAAAATGTTCAGCCTCAGGAAGTTCAAAAAGCCGTAGACGACCTGAATCAAAATCCTTCTGTCGATGGTATTTTAATTCAACGACCACTGCCCAAAATTTTTCGTGAAGAAGAAGTCCTCTACTGGATTCACCCGGATAAGGATGTAGACGCATTTCATCCCCTTAATGCGGGACGACTCATGCTCGGACTAAAATGCTTACAACCTTGCACCCCGACAGGAATAATGTCGCTTTTGTCATATTACAAAATTGATCCAGCAGGAAAAGTGGCCTGTGTGATTGGACGTAGCTCCATTGTCGGCAAACCTATGAACCTCTTACTCCTGCAGAAGGACGCCACCGTTCTTCAATGTCATAGTAAAACAGAGAATCTCAAAGAAATGACGTTGCAAGCTGAAATCCTAGTAGTCGCCGCCGGAAAAGCTGGACTCATTGACGATACCTATATTCGCCCGGGCGCCGTCGTTATAGACGTCGGCATTCACCGAAATGCTCAGAACAAGCTGGTCGGCGATGTTGTTTTTGATAAAGTTGCTGAAAAGGCCTCTGCCATAACTCCAGTACCCGGAGGGGTGGGCCCGATGACCATTGCCGTTTTGATGCAAAATACGATCACTGCCGCTGAATTCAGATCAGGATAAGACCCTTATGCTAAGAAGAACTGCACTCTTTGAAGAACACTGCAAACTCAATGGCCGCATGGTAGACTTTGGTGGCTGGGAATTACCTGTCCAATACACAGGTATCGTAGACGAGCATCTAGCGTGCCGATCGTCGGCAGGTCTCTTCGACGTCAGTCATATGGGCGAAGTGGAAGTCAGTGGTGATTCCGCTGAGAATTTTTTAAATTTTCTAGTTACCAATGACGTCCGCCGCCTTAAACCCGGCCAAGCTCTTTACACCGTAATGTGTCATAGTTCTGGCGGCATCGTCGACGATCTCGTCATCTATCGCCGCGCCCAAAATCTTTTTCTGGTCGTCGTTAATGCAGCAAATACGGAAAAAGATTTCAAACATATGAAAACCGTGCAGTCGCAATGGATGCATGGTGACACAGCTAACAAGGATCTCAGCTTGAAAGATGTGAGCGCCACCTTTACTCAAATCGCAATTCAAGGTCGAAACGCGAGCGCCATTCTGCAAAAGATTACGAAGCTTCCATTAGATGAAATAGAAACCTATGCGTTTGCTGAGGGAACGATTTTAGATCGTATTCCCACCATTATTGCGCGCACAGGTTATACGGGCGAAGATGGATTTGAAATCTATCTTCCATGGAATGAAGGGCCGAAAACGTGGCAGGCTCTCATCGAACTAGGCAAACCCTATCAACTCAAACCTTGTGGGCTCGGAGCGCGAGATACCTTACGCCTCGAAGTAAAATACCCTCTCTACGGAAATGAATTGACCGACGAAACGCACCCTTTGGAAGCCGGCTTGGGCTGGGTAGTTAAACTGGATAAGGGTGATTTCATGGGCCGTGACGCCCTATTACAGATTCAAAAGAAAGGACTTGCACGAAAGCTAGTCGGCATCAAACTCCACGGCAAAGCTATTCCACGCCACGACTATGTCGTTTTCGATTCGGAAGGCACATCTCCCATTGGAGCTGTTACTAGCGGCACGCAATCTCCCAGTTTAAAAGAACCCATTGCAATCGCCTACACGGCCATCAATCATAGCAAAGTAGGAACAAAGCTAACCATCGACGTTCGAGGCACAAAAATTCCAGGTGAAGTTGTAGCTGCTCCATTTTATAAGAGACCTTATTAGATTAGCGATGGAATGAATTGGCCTAACCGATCCGCTTAGGAGGACAAAACGTGAATTTTCCAAAAGACTTGAAATATACCAAAGACCACGAATGGGCAAAGGTTCAGGGTAATCATATTCTGGTTGGCATTACGGATCACGCACAACAGGCGTTGGGTGATATCGTCTACGTAGAGCTCCCTCAAATAGGTCGCACGCTTAAATCTGGAGACACTTTTGGTGTCGTAGAGAGTATCAAAGCTGTCTCGGACCTTTTTTCACCTGTAAATGGCAAAGTTGTGAAAGTTAACTCCGCACTCACTGAACAGCCTGAAAAGATCAATACAGATCCCTACGAGAATTCTTGGATCATTGAGCTTGAGGTGTCTGGCCCTGCGGCAGATGCGCAGGTAGACACTCTCATGAGCGCAGATTCGTATTCCAAATACGTTCAGTCTCTCAAATAGATACCAAAAGACAAGCCAGGGGCTAGGAACAGGAGCAGACTAGATTCCGGTCGCCATAGACATTATTAATCCTACCCACCCCTGGCCAAAACTTATTCTCCACCAACCAAGCTGCTGGATAGACCGCTTTTTCACGACTATACGGATGCTTCCATTCCGACTTTGCGATTTGCTGAGCCGTATGCGGAGCATTCTTTAATACATTGTCTTCGCGGCTCATTCTTCCTTCTTCGATTTCGCGAATTTCTTCGCGAATCAGAATCATGGCTTCGCAAAATCGATCTAACTCGGCTTTGGATTCACTTTCGGTAGGTTCAACCATCATCGTACCGGCTACAGGAAAAGAAATCGTTGGAGCATGAAATCCATAATCCATCAGTCTCTTAGCAACGTCTTCTATTTCAATGTTTGCCGTCCGCTTAAACTGCCTCAGGTCAAATATACACTCGTGGGCCACCCAACCATTCTGCCCTTTATACAAAACCGGATAGTGGTCTTGGAGTTTCTTCGCAACATAGTTAGCACTGAGAATAGCGATTTCCGTCGCGAGCTTTAAGCCCGACGCGCCCATCATAGAGATATACATCCAAGAAATCGGAAGAATATTTGAGCTACCCCAAGGCGCCGCGGAAACCGCACCAATCGCCTGCTCATTTCCCCCCTTCACAACGGAATGCCCCGGCAAATAGGGCGCCAAATGCTTCGCTACCAAAATAGGCCCCATACCGGGCCCACCGCCGCCATGAGGAATACAAAAAGTCTTATGCAAATTGAGATGACAAACGTCAGGACCATATTCTCCAGGTCGGCACAAGCCGATCTGTGCGTTCATGTTTGCGCCGTCCATATAGACTTGACCGCCGTTCTCATGAACGATCGAACAGATTTCTCTAATTTTTTCTTCAAAAACGCCATGAGTGGATGGGTAAGTCACCATTAATGCTGCCAAATCGGATCGATGTTCACTCGCTTTATTCTTTAGATCAGACAAATCGACATTGCCTTGTTCGTCACACTCGACGACTACCACTTGCATTCCTGCTAAAGCAGCACTGGCAGGATTTGTTCCATGAGCCGATTTTGGAATGAGACAGATATTTCTGTGACTCTGCCCCTTCATTTGATGGTATTTTCTAATTACGAGTAAACCCGCATATTCGCCTTGCGACCCAGCATTCGGCTGCAAAGATGCGGCTGCAAATCCTGTAATTTCCTCTAACATCTTTTCCAGCTGCCTAAAAAGTTCCTGATATCCCAGAGTCTGATCTAGAGGTGCGAAAGGATGAATATTGCTTAAACTAGGCCAGGTTACTGGGATCATTTCACTTGTCGCATTTAATTTCATCGTACACGAACCCAATGGAATCATTGATTGGGCCAATGACAAATCCTTTGATTGTAATCGGAAAATATACCGAAGCATCTCTGTCTCAGAATGGTACGAGTTAAACACACTCTGTGTCAAATAAGTGTTTGTTCGGAGTAACCCACTGGGGGCACTGATTTGTTTCTGCTTTAGCCGTTCCAAATCCAAGGATGACTTTCGTTGAGATTGGCTTGAAAAAATTTCAATCAGTTCATTTAGTTCTCGATCATCGGTTTGCTCATCCAGCGAAATCCCTAATGTTCCAGGATCGATCACCCTAAAATTATAGTTTCTGGATTTGGCCTCATTCAAAATGCATCTAGCCTTCTCTTCGCCAGCAGACACTCGCAGAGTATCGAAGATTGCGTGGCCCCCCGTCTCATACCCTAAGGCTTCCAATGCTTGCCTCAGATACATCGCACTCCTCTGAATTTTTTCAGCGATACCTTTCAATCCGTTAGGACCATGATACACAGCGTACATAGAGGCCATAACAGCAAGCAGAACCTGCGAAGTGCAAATGTTACTAGTTGCCTTATCACGCCGAATATGCTGTTCCCGAGTTTGAAGTGCTAGCCGGTATGCCGTCTTTCCATCCACATCTTTAGAAGCACCAACTATTCTTCCAGGAATAAGGCGCTTAAACTCATCTTTTGTGGACAAGTAAGCTGCATGAGGGCCACCGTAGCCCAAAGACACCCCAAAGCGTTGCGCACTTCCGACCGCAATATCGGCGCCAAATTCGCCCGGCGATTTAAAAAGCGTGAGACTTAATAAGTCCGCCGCCATGACTACAAGCGCTCCCGCTTCATGCGCATGCGAAACAAATGCTGTAAAGTCATGAACAACTCCATCAGTCGAAGGATTTTGAATCAATGCGCCAAAGGTTGGCACTTGAAAGTCATATTTCTCGTGGTTCCCCACCACGACCCGAATTCCCATTGGCTCAGCCCTGGTACGAATCACCTCGATCGTCTGCGGATGACAGGTCTCTGAAACAAAGAACACCTGATTGGCATTCCTCTCCTTCAAAGCAAAACACATCGCCATCGCTTCAGCCGCTGCCGTTGCTTCATCCAAGAGCGAAGCATTCGCAATGGGAAGACCAGTGAAATCAACAATCATTGTCTGAAAATTAAACAAGGCCTCCAAGCGCCCTTGTGCAATCTCAGCTTGGTATGGCGTATATTGTGTATACCATCCGGGATTTTCCAATATATTTCTCAAAATGACTGCAGGAGTAATAGTTCCGTAGTACCCCATCCCGATCAAAGAACGATAAACTTTATTTTTTTCTGCTAATTGCTTGAGTTCCGCTAATCCTTCCGTCTCGGTCTTGCACGAACCGAGCTGGAGCGGCTTTGCAATACGGATGTCCTTTGGAATTAAATTAGAAGTGAGCCGCTCGAGAGAATCGACCCCGAGAAACTCGACCATTTCTTGAATCTCTGCCTGACGAGGACCTATATGACGACGCACAAATAGATCCAAATGCTCCAATGTCCTATCT
>JABDFB010000039.1 GCA_013286765.1 Deltaproteobacteria bacterium | reverse complement strand
CAACGACATCTGGGTGAGCTTGAATCTCAGCATCAAGAGCAGCGATGTCTTTGCCGGGAGCTGCGAGAGATTTCTTCAGGTCTTCTATTAATTGTTTTGTTTCATTACTAACTTGAGTTAAAAAATCCAGAAAGATTTTGTGGTCCGAAGAATATTCCTGTCTAGTTCTGCTGAAACCCCCATTAAGCATTTTGTACAATAATTGGTCGATGTAAGCCTTCGGGCCTACAAACTGATGTGGTCCTGTCCTAGAAAGGAAATGATTGAGCTCTTCAATTTTCTCTTTGGTAAAATAGCCATAACCATAATCCCGATCTGCCTTGAACAATGCTAGAAGTGGTTTATAGTTCTGGGCAGTAATGGCAGCTTTGGCGAGTCCCATTGCAAATGGTTGGTCTTTCCGAAACACATAGTCAGCTTTAATCTTTTCTTTTAGGTTTTTAGGTAGGTTCGGAAGCTGTAGAAAATACGTGTCCCAATTCGCTGCGGTTGTGGGGTCCAAACTCGTCCTAGAACTGGATAGAGAGCTTGTATTCGAAGGGCCGGGGGCTGTGACTGCGGGCGGCAAGGTAGTGCTTGGTCCAGAAGTAGTCGGGGGTGGAGACAGAGGACCGCCAGTCATTGCCGGAGAGAATATATTTCTATCAAAATACTCTAAGGCGACTCGTGATCTTAATGTATGCTGAACAGCATCTATCGCTAATTCCCTTGCTTGAATGAGTTCCGGGTTTTGATCAACCGCCGTTTGGATAGCATCTGGGTCTTTAGAAATCTCTCTGGCTGTTGCTTCATCTTTCAGTCTTTTCGTTAACTCGCGTAGTTGTTGAGATAGTTTCGCTAATGCAGTTTTATTGGTTTGCCATTCCGTCTGATAATTTGCTGACGAATCGAAACCTAATACCCCACCCAATAGTTGTTGGATCTGAGCTCTTGGGCCTGCGATCGCGAGTGTATCGTCTTTTGCCATATGTCTTTCAGACAAAGCACGAATTCTGTCGTCTTTTTTAAAGAAGCCGTAATTATAAACTCTATCGGCTTTGAATAATGCTAGAAGTGCTTGATAGTTGTCAGCATCAACGGCGGCTTCGGCCAGTCCCAGTGCTTGTGGTTTGGTAGTTCCGTCGTCCCGAAACACAGTGTCAGCAAAAGCTCTATTCGCTAGATTCGCAGGTAGGTTTTGCAACGCTTGAGCATAATTAACCGCATTCGAATTGGCTGGGCTGGGCGTTGTCGGAGGATTTGGCGGAGACAGTGGATTAGTAGTTATCTTCGTTTCTTCACCAGGGAGAGGCGTTACAGTGAGCCTTGGAGGATGTAAGTCACCACCACGTTTTGTTTCGGGACCAGTGAACGTTCGCGTATTGGGGAAATAGAACTCGAAATCATCTAGAGGATCAGTCGACATGAATGATAGTGAACTCTTCTTAGCGCTTGAACCTGTCGTCGAGCTCGATAGAGAACCAGAGGAGCTAGGGGCTGTACTTAAAGCTGGGGCCGTAACTGGTGCTGCAGCCGCAATCTGCGCCACTCTGTTAGTTAGATCGGTATAATTTCGGCGTTTGCTCTGGTCAATAGCAACTTTGTTTTGTGTGTATAAGGGTTCCAACTTACCAGCGGCTACTGCAAGACCCCTATTTAATGCGAGTGTGAATAAGTCATTTCCGGACGCATTCTTTTCTGTCCAGATGCTCTTTCCGATAACCCACGGAATTATTCCATCTGTGCGAGGAGCGACTAGAACGGTTTCGCCTTCTTGTGTGGGTTCATAAAAGGCACCTGGTAAATTTTGCAAATCAGTTAGGATACGTAGCTGTCTCACTTCTATTGGATCTTTTTCGTTTGCTTGATTACCGGCGTTTTTGGGACTTGGGCTATTTGCTGTACTGACTCGGTGGAGAAAAACCGAAAGCTTACCAGCCATTTCAGCATATTCGTTGTCTGAAGCCTTCTTCGAGCGTTTTCCCTCATTTACGGAGAATTTTGCTTTTAACGTGTGAAAAGGTGCAGCTACTACAAGGTAATCTAATAGCCTGTTTGCAAACGCTACGTTTGCCTCGTTCTTCTGAAATAGGTCTAAAACAGCCTGGAATACTGCACTGTTCTTGAGAAGTGGTAAACAATCGTTATTATCATGACGAATCTGCTTGAATAGTTCTAAGTCTTGATCTTTCGCTGCTTCTTCGAGCACTTGAATGCTATCAAGTGAATTTGCGTTTGGATTCAAAAGAAGGTCCAGGCGCTCTGTTGTTTTTCTTCGCTTAAACCTCAGCTCAGCTTGCTTTTCTTCATTGGTCGGAGCGCTGGCCGTAGGCTTTGACCAAGAGAACCACGATCGCTTCTGAGGTTCTAGCGCCGAAGGGAAGAGGTTCTTTATTGCTACTCTTGCGTCAGCAGCTCTTACTTTTTCCGCAGCAGCCCTTGCTTCTGCTTCAATGTCAACCACAGGAGCAGGGGCAATTACGGGAGCAGGGATGACAACAGGACCGGCTCCGAGTGCAGGAACAGGTACAGCAGGTGCCGCTAGTGCGGGACGTGTCGCAGGTTTAGCGTTAAAGCCTTCCACTACAATTTGTTCAGCGGTACGGCCTCTTCCATCTTTCTTATTTATAAGACCAAGGGGGTTATAGCGCGATAGAAGAACATCCAAAGCTCTAAATTTCTGCAACCTAGCCGCGTTGTGAAGTAAGTTATATTTTTCTCCGTCTAAATGGGCAAAATCCCTTGCGCTGAGAATATCATAGCCTCTGTTCAAGTTACTAGGATCACGTGGAATCGCCAAAAACGGACTGTTGTCTTTTTTAAACCGATGAATCTCAAGGTCACTCATTGCCTCAAGTCGTAAGATAATAGAAGCTTGCCAGTCGAATGATCCTCTTTCTAGGTTGGCGCCAGAGAAAGAACGACGTCGTGCAGGTGGCGAAGGAGGAGCGGCTGCTATAGCTATTTGAGGTCCTTTATTCGTAAGACTATCAATAGCGCTTAAGAAAAGAGGACGCATTTGGTGGGCTTCGAGTTTTCCCAGGGCGGGATAGAGATCCGATGGTTTCAATTGAGATAAAAATCCGCGTGGACTGCCGTTGTCAAGTGTAAGCAGTGCTGTAAGGCTATCAACGTCCAATTGCCCAACCATTTCAGAAATAATTTCTGATGGATTAATGAACTGTCTTAGTGTGGGATGTCTCAAATATTCTGATAGTAGTTTAAGATGGTCTTCTCTAGTAATTGGGCCAGAAATTCTGTCAGAGCCGAAAAAAAGGAAGCAGGTGAGACTTTTCTTGTATTGATTATGAAGCACCTGCGGAACAAAGTCGGGAAGGAAATCGCCCACAAGTTCCCGTAGTATTGGGTCGGGCAGGTCCGCTTCTTTTTTCTCTTCTGGGGCGGCGGTACCTAGTACGGTGAGAGGATTAACTGCGGGCTGAGGTAAACCAATAGTCGATGATTGGCATTGCGATGAAGAAAACTGGCTGATGTTTGAAGAACGACGTTGTTTACGCTCGCTTGAAAGGCGCTGTCTTTGGTTGTTCAACTTTGTGGTCAATGCGTCAGCGTCACCAATATCAGGTGTTTGAGTCGATACAGCATATTCAAGAAGTGTGACCAGAAAAGGTATTGGATCGTATTTATCCCTTACTTTGTTATAATATTTATCTATTAAGTTCGGACTGATAGTGAGATCAGTTTTATCTTTTGTAACAGCAGAGCAAATTTTTGGTGAAAGTGTGGCATCAGCGCTTTTAATTGCATTAAGAAGCCAGTTAGAATTTTCAGGGCGCCATCCTTTAGCGGCGGTAACTTCTTTAGATGAGTTGTTTCCAGGCTTCCCGTCAGATGCGTGAGCACTCGGAGTAAGAGTAGTAATGGCGACTATATGAATAAAAACTAAAAGAACTCTACAAAACATATTTAACACCCGCTTCAAAAGAATTTCAGTAATTTAATATATATTTAAAAAATAGGCAACTATTATCTTGCCCACTTTCGCTGGAAAGGATTGAGGAAAATCATAAAGTTAATTAATTGAATTAAGCTAAACAACGCGCGCTTTTGCGGGGATCATTGCGAAATTATTCAGAAACTATTTCTACGGCTTTGTCTTATTTTGCCTTCTGTACGCCTTGCAGAACTCTAAACTGTTCAAGTGTATCTAATGAGATTTTATCGCCGTACGTGCTGACCAAACGTGAAAGGGTAGTTAAAAGCTCTTGCTCCAATCCCGCTCGTCGATAGAGAGTTGCAAGTGCCTTCACCCTTCTCACATCTGCAAATTTCATAGCCATTTCGAGTGGTTTGAGGCCATTGTACTGTGTATCTAGCAGCGCTCTTACACCAGGTATGTCTGCCACTTCTAGGGTCTTATCTAAGTACCTTTCGATATAATAATCTAGCCGACCCTCGTAAAAAGCGAGGACGTGGTTCAGTTTATTAATATCGTCACTAGACTCGCTCACTTCTTTGAGGAATAGGGCGTGGGTTTGGCTATCCGCACTGAGTTTGTCATCTCCCAGTTCTGGACTGATAGTGACGGTAACAGTAACAGGATTGCGTGACAAGAGTGACTCGGCAGATCTTCCAATAGGAACCCTTAAACTGCCGTGCATCTTTTGGAGGACTCTAGCAGTCGCGTCGTCTCCGACTTCGAGCGCTAAACTCAGCAGAGAATCGCCATTTTCATCATCTACTAAGTCCGAGGCCTCCAGCGTGATGGCACCTTTATAAAGTGCAGGGTTTTTTCGCATTTCGTTTAATTTTAGTAGCTTTGCAATTCTCTTTACTTGCAAATCTTCCCCTAGTCTCGAGTGCATCACTGCTTCGAAATACTTTGTAGTGAGGGATTTGCCTGAGAATTTCTTTGTGAATTCTTTCTTTCTATTTTGTGTCCTAACTAGATTTCTGCAATCCTCAAATCCGGTTTGAGCGGCCTGGTAGCTAGCGCGACCCAATTGCACGGCCTTTGCAGTGCGAACCAAAGCGTCGGGTGGTGTGTTTGGGGTCGAAAGGGCTTGAGAATGGCGAGCTAATGCCTTCGCTAGAAGCTGGGCTTTTGCTGATAAGTCCTTGGCTCTTTCGTCAATTTGCTCGACCTGAGATTTAACTTGGAAATCTGTAAACTGCTTTTTAGCTCTTTCGATGTCCGCATCTAAGTCACGGTGACGAGTAGCTATTGCAGATGAAAAAGTTCTTACTAGGTCCTCGACTTTAGAGTCTGCATTGGAGTCGTCACTAGGAAGTGCAAGGAATTTGTCCAGAACCGCTTTCCACTGAGCGTGGGAAGGTACAAGATTTGCTTTTGCCTCGGCACTCAGCTGATTATATACTGCTAGTTGAGGTAATCTGAAAAGGAGAAGCTGAACTGCATGGACATTGTCAGTCTCAATGGCATAATTCAAGAGCGTTTTGTCACCGGCATCTCGAATCCTAAGATACCAATTTAAATCCCCTAGAACGTCTTTTTGGTGACCAGCCTCAATTTGAGCTACAAATTTATCGAGAGTCTCGGGAGTCTTCTCATCCCTGCTGAGAAATCTAAGCATTGTCTCGGGAACCACAGGAAGTGTCGCCAGGCCAGACGCTTCTTCGTCAAGAGAGGGCATGGATGCTACCCTTCTTGTTCCTTGTAGCCTTAATGCGTCCAAATTCTGATCGACCCGGTCTATTTGAGCCTGCTGAAGTGGAATATTTTGGGTACGATAGCGATAGAGAAGATAGCTCAACATCATTTCTAGTTGTCGTGAATGCAGGGTATTTGGATAGTTAGCTAACTTATCTTCAACATATGTATTGGCATATTCGAGGAGACTATTTGGAATGGTAACTACTGGATTAGTGTTTGGGACTGGGATTTGAACCTGTTTCGAGAGATACTCTTTATTCAGAATAACAAAGGCTCGCATCCTAGTTCTTTCTTGAGTTGCTCCCATTTGGGGAAGTGCCACGGTTGGATTATTTGAATCGATGGCAGGTATATTTGCCGTCAGCTGATCAAGTACTGAATCGAATTCAGCTTTATCGTCGCGTCCATCGGAAATCCTATGAAGGCTTTCTTTGGATGGGATCGGTATACCATTTTGTTCGAAAACATCTAGAACCACTCCTGTTGCACTTACATGTCCTATATGTAAAGCGTTTAGATCTTTTGTCTCGATTTCTGATGCAAGGTCTAGAATATTCTCTTTGCTGAGGTTTCGGAGCTCTTTTATGCTGAGGACGTCAGTCCCTGATCCATCGAGTCGAGGAACCACTAGCTGTACTGGGTTGGTTGGGGGAGACATAAGACGCTTCGCAGTCTCGCTTCGAGATGTGACAGGGGCTACGACGTATTCTTGCATCATTGTCGCAGGGACGGGTAGCAGGTGTCTCGTGATTTGATCGGCTGGAATAGCTCTAATATTTGCTAATAATTCGAGTTTTTCTTTTTTGGAATCTGCAGCCGATTTAGGCTTGTTATTCTGCTGCTTCGCAGTTTTCGCCACTGCTTTTTCGGGATTTCTGAGTACATCTCGAATTTCAACGGCACCAGGAGTGTTTCCTATAGTTGCTGCTATCGCAAGTGCTGATTGGCCTCGAACACCAAAAATGTTTCCCACCATATTAAAGGCCCCAGACTCTTTATACCAAGGCACATAGCTTAAGGTTCTAGATTCTAGGTAGGAAGGTACCAGGAATTTTACGGCATCCGCTTTCACGTTTCTAACTGCAAACTTCAAAAGATCATCGCCATTAGCATCTCGCTTTTGAAGGTCGTCAGCTGTGAGTACCGTAAAAGCATCTGCTCCGACCGCTGGGTCTGGTGGAAGAACCAGTCCCTGAGGTGATCGGTAAGCGGCAGGATTCTTGTTCTTGAGTCTGCTTATGAGTTCGATAATTCTTTCGTGCCAAGTCTTTGGTAAATCAGCGGTTACGGCATTAGTAAGTCCCTTTTCTTCTTCAGGTGCCTTGGCTCCATGACTGTTGGCTTCTGCGAATTTAGCTTCAAATTGAGTATCTTCGGAAAGTGCAGAATAAATGCTCCCCGGGCCCCTTTCGCTTATAATGAGACGAAGCATTTCTGTATCATTTGAATCGAGGTATCGTTGCACGGTTCGTTCTGCTAGAGGTCGCTGCTCAGATTGTGGTGCTGTAGCTAAACTCTTTCGAAAAAATTTGAGAATGTGCTGCTTCTTTTCTAAATCGGTCTTTGGCTGAGGTTCAAAAAATTCGTAGCCTTCAGCTAGTGCGTAAATAAGGGCATCAGTTATAGGCTTCTTTTCTGTGAAAGCTTCGCAGTCTTGGATCTTCTCCGCAAAGTAATAGAGAGTTGTCGCGTAGGAAGCACTAGTGCTAGCAGAGACAGAAGAAAGTGGTGAGCTCAAGGCATGGCTACTATCGCATATAGCAGATTCCTGTGCCGCTAGTGCCTTAGTTAGGGTTTGGGCGAGTTCTTTAGGTTCCCACTCTCCTTGCTCCCGTTCACCCAGAAAGTTGCATGTTTCGGATAAGAGGTCCGACATATGTCTCTTAAGGCCCTTGGGAAAGGTACTTAATGCGTCGAAAATAATTTTAACAATGTGTTCATTTGGAGTTTCTGGAGAGGTTTTGTACACCATTTTATTACGAAATGAAGGAGGTAAGGGACTAAGAGGAGAATTAGTGCGAGCAGGAGGGCCAGCAGGGGACTTAGTTTCTGATGCCAGGGAATCGATCGAGGAGATCGACACCAATAAAATTCCAAATAAAACAATAACTTTTATATTTCTATACAACATTCTTCACCCTGTGGAGATAGAGATCTCTTAAATTAAATCTGAGGCAACTTAACAGTTATTTAACTAAACTTCAAGCATAGAAGAATTGATGTGCTAAATTATACTTATTCGATTTAGATTAAGTGGATTTCCCCATACGGGGTTAGGTGCTATGCCGGGATTCTATCCGCGGCATTATAATGATTCGGTCGGATTGCCAGACCGTAGGCCAAGTGATACAGCGGAAATTATATGCTTTTAAAGGCGGAGTCATGCAATGAGTTCAATTTAAGGTTAAAGATTCCTGTTCGAATCAATGATAAGGTTACCATCGAATCGCGCCAAGGCTTTATCATTATACTGCGTTCAAAAGATGATGAGCGGATTTGTGGGATTGGGGAATGCGCGCCTCTGTCGGGGCTCCATGAAGAGAGTTTAGAAGATTGCAAAAAAGCCTGGGAAGCAGCCAGGAAAGTTCTGGTATTTTCTGACTTTTCCTCACCAGAATTTGCCGACGGATTGCCCCCGTCTCTTGCTTTCGCCATTGACCAGGCTCTGCTGACGTTGCGCCTAAAGGCAGATCCTCTTGTTCTGAAACGAGAGTTTGGGGTTTCGGGTGAAGAGTTCTCGGTTCCGGTTAATGGCCTTTTAATTCCGTCGGAGCATTCATTTGAGAATACTGAAATGGAGGCGATCACGGAATCTACTCTCAAGAGTGGCGTTCGAGCCGTCAAAGTAAAGGTAGGGAGATTCCCCCGCAATAAAGAGATTGCCTTAGTTAAGCGATTGGCTGAGAAAGGAATTTTCATTCGTCTGGACGGAAATCGGCTTTTGGACGCTGAAGATTTGCGGCACTGGTCTAACAACCTGAAGGCGGAGTTGAGTGCTGGGTGGATTGAGTATTTTGAAGAACCTTTGAGTCAGCGAAATTATCTATCCGAGCAATTTAAAATATATGAAGATTCGCCGATGCCTATTGCATTGGACGAGTCTTTGAAACAAATTTCATTTTCTAGAGAATCGCTCGACATCGAAGCATTTCCCAGAACAGTCTGCGCATTGGTAATTAAGCCGACCGCATTAGGAAGCCTTTATAAAACCAGACAGCTGATGCGATTTTGTGAAATGAAGAAATTAAAGGCAGTTTTAAGCAGCACGTTTGATTCTGGATGGACGGTCGCTTTTTTGGCCTTGTTGGCCCAGCAAGGGTTTTCAGAAACTGCGATGGGATTGGATACCTATCGTTATTTGGAAGAGGATTTGCTTGATAAGAAATTGGATTTTCTTCAAGGTAGACTTCGAATTCCAAACAATCTTTTCTTTAGCAATAATTCTCTAAAAAAATTATTCTGAAAAAAATAATAGACGATTGATTTCCTGCGGTTTGTTGCTAGACTTGTGGTCTCATTATTTACTCATATCATTTTTTCACTTGGGGGTAGGAATGTCTCACGACGATCGTTTGGGTGTGGGTTTATTTTTTGGTATGATCCCAACCTTGGGTTTAAGCCTGATTTTATGTTTTGGCCAGTTCACTTCTAATGCTTTGGCAAGTGAGAGTAGTAGCAGTAGCGCAGCGATCTCAGCAAATCCAAGTGAGAATCAGACTGTCGCTGAACAAAAACAAGTAATCCAAGAAGAAAGTCCGATTTCGCCTTGGCGTATTTACGGCGGTATAGGTACTGGAGTTGGCACAGTGAGTAGCAATGACTATTCGAATTCTCCAAACGGTGGTCAGTATTTGCTCAATTTGGATGCCACTTACCAACTGCCGCGTTGGGTGTTTGATGCGGGGATTGGTTGGTACTACAGTACACTCAGCGGCACCTATACCAATGGGGCGCCCATCAGCGTTGATACGCGTTCTGCATTAACGGACATCAGCGCTCGGTATCGTATAGGCGAGCACTGGCAAGTAGGGCCAGTTGTAAACGTCGCATTTGGAACAGATACCGCTTTTGGTCCGAGCGTGAATTCATCCGTCGCAAGTGCATTTGTTGGTATAAAAGGGGCCTATGAATTTTTACCCGAAGTTGCGCATCTGCGATTTCCGGTGCGGTTTTGGTCGCAAATCTCTACAGATGTTTCGATTTCTGGAAGTCAGGTCTATCTTGCGTTCGTGGGGATTCAAGTTGGAATTCCTATTTCTGTAAGTAGAAAGAGTCGTCCTGAAGAGCCGATTCATGTGAGTGCCGCAGTGCCGGCAGAGCAGTACATTGCTGAAGTGAGAATTCCGTTGGACCCACAAAAAGTGTTTTTTGGTACGAACTCCTCAGTTCTCAAACCAGAAGTTAACAAGGTCCTAGTTGAACTTGGGGCCTATCTCAAAGAAAATCCTAGAAGTGCGGAGTCGATTGAAATAGCTGGGCACGCGGATCAACGCGGAAGGTTTGAGTATAATTTGCGGCTCTCCAAGAAGCGATCCCATACTGTGTCTTCTGCTATTTCAAAAGGTGGCTTAGATCCAAAAAAACTCAAGGTGACGGGCCATAGTTATAGTATTCCAATAGATTCAAAAAACAATCCGGTGGCTTGGGCAAAAAATAGAAGAGTTGAGATTATTCTCAATCACGTTACTCAGGCGGATCGGCTGAAAGAAATTTTGAATCCGCTGATGGAACAGAATCCACAGGTATTAAATTAGTTTTAGTGAAAATAAGAATAGAGGGGGTAATATTATGAATGGAAGAATGATAGCCGTTGGAGCCTTGCTTTTGATGTTGACTAGTGTGAGTTGTGGAAAAAGTGTAGCCATCGGTCCCTTAAGTCCGGGAACACCTGGGACTCCAAACAGTCCAGGCGGCGAAGGCAATCAAACCGGAACAGATCAATCCGGCCAATGTGCACCAGTTCAGTGGACTTTTAATCAGCCATCTTCGAGTAGTTCGACTTTTGCAGATGTTCTTTTTGTGGTTGATACCTCTCCATCCATGACTCCAAAGCGGTCAAAGATTGCCTCACAGATTTCTGCTCTGACGAGCTCCTTTCCGTCAAATGTCGACACTAAAATAGGTGTGATGCTGGCACATGGCGGGGCTTCGCCCTATTCAGGGCAGTTATTTTCGGCTCCAGGGACGCCGTTGGTGCTAGACACTGCGGTTCATTCGCCGGCTGTGATTCAATCCAGTCTCCAACAGACTCTTTCTATGGACGTTGCGGATTATGATTTGGCCAACGGTGAGATGCTTCTTTATTCCATGACGAAGAGTCTCGACTCGGATCATCTGAGCGGAATTCAGAGTGCCGGATTTTATAGACCAGAAGCGGCGCTTGGTGTCGTTTACGTGACCGACGAGAATGATGAGTGTTTTCCGCCAGAGTTGAATGGATTCACGACTTTTCCAGATTATGCTGTCTCGATTGCTGGTACAGAAATTCCTGCATTTAATATGTACTGCACCGGTCCGGGTCTAACAGCATCAAATTGGCCGCAAGTCGCTTTTGCAAAGCTAGCAGCATTGAAAGGTTCCATGCCGATTGCTTTGGGTGGCGTTAATCATTACGATCCGACAAAGGTTCCGCAAGGCCCGGATTTGGAAGATGCGATCGGCCACGGAATATTAGAGCATCTTAATATGACTCCGAATAATGTTAAAATCGAAATTACAGCTGATTCGTACGAACCCGGTTTAGGCGCACTGGGCAACATAGTGGCTTCTCAGCTCGTTCTACGAACGGTATTTACATTACCAGGGTCGGATTCGATTTCACAGAACAGTGTGACTGTTCAGGTGGATGGAACAAAAGTTGGTTCAACCTTTAATCCCAGCTCGAGAACGGTGGGAATTCAGTCGCAGGACGCCGGAAAGAGCGGGTCCGTTGTTGTAATTAGTGCATGTAAGGCATAATGTCTGTCTGAGGTTTCGCCGAAAGATATGAAGGAATTATGCGCAAGCTTTGTTCAAGGTATTAGAGAGCAGTTCCCCAGTGATTTTTTAACCCAAGATCCGGATATTCTAAAAACGTTTGGGCAGGACTGGACGCGAGTTTATTCGCCTGCACCTGCGGCCGTGGCTTTTCCGAGAACAACTGAGGAAGTCTCTCGTCTTCTTAAACTCAGTTCAGAGTGTGGTGTAAGCGTTGTGCCGTCTGGTGGTAGAACGGGTTTGGCTGGTGGTGCCGTAGCAGCGAAGGGTGAGATCGTATTGAGTTTTGCTCGAATGACTCGAATGGGGCCGGTGGATCCGTTATCACAAACGGTTCGCGTTCAGGCGGGAGCTGTGACTGAGGCCGTTCATCAGCATTGTGCGCAACAAGGTTTGACCTGGCCTGTCGATTTTGCATCGAAAGGATCCAGCCACGTTGGAGGCAATATCGCCACCAATGCTGGTGGTGTCAAAGTCATTCATTATGGACTAACCCGAAATTGGGTACTAGGCCTACAGGTTGTTTTGATGAACGGCGATGTTCTGGAGCTGAACGGGGCACTTGAAAAAAATAATACCGGTATTGATCTGCGCCAGTTGTTTATAGGTAGTGAAGGAATACTGGGCGTGATTACCGAGGCAACGCTCAAGCTGGCACGCTTGCCAAAGGATCTCGAAGTTTATTTTTTTGCGGTTGATGAGATGTCTGGTGTCGTTCGTCTGTTTTTGGAGGCTCGTAAATCGTCTTTTAATATTATGGCTTTTGAGTGTCTGACGAAGAACTGTCTGGAGTCGGTAGTGAAGAGCCGCAGCCTAAAGTCCCCTTTTGCACAACCTTATCCGGCCTATGTTTTGCTCGAGGTCGAGCGACCAGAGACTTCAGATTCTGCTGCGACGCTTGACGCGTGGTTGGAAAAATTATTTGAAGAAAATCTGATCTTGGATGGCACATTGGCGCAGTCTCCGAAGGAGGCCAAGGATCTTTGGAGCCTCCGGGAAGGAATTACCGAGAGTTTAGTGCAGCGAGGTTTTGTACATAAAAATGACATAGCCCTTCCTATTGCGGCACTCGAAAAGTTTGTTGCGGAAATGTATCCTATTTTCGAAAAACGAAATCCTCATTTGGAGGTTTTTCTCTTCGGGCATATTGGGGATGGAAATCTGCACGTCAATACTCTGAAACCAGAGAAGATGGAGCGAGGATCTTTTATTGCGCTCTGCCATGAGACAGATGAAGATCTCTTTAGGCTAGTGAAAAAATACCAGGGGAGTATCTCCGCCGAGCACGGCATCGGGCTTCTCAAGAAAGCTGCTCTCTCATACACCCGAACTGAAAAAGAAATCGAGATTATGCAGAAGATTAAACAGGTTTTGGATCCACAGGGCCTACTCAATCCAGGGAAGATTTTCTAGTTCCAAAACGAGGGGTTTCATGGCTCGCAGGAGCTAGCCATGAAACCCCTCGTTTTGGGATAAGTTCAATTTTCCGGGAAGTATCCGGGAAACCTATTTCATCTTTTCAGAGAATTCAGGGAAATTGATATAAAACTGCAGCTTTGGATTTTCTTTTGTTGCTGGTACAAACTTTGCCTGCGCGTCATACAACGCGTTGACTTCAACTTGAGGATCGGCAATCCAGTTTGCTCCGACTTCAAACATTGCTTTCGGACTCTGCGCAAAACGGCCATCATTACTTACACATGTTATGTTAAATTCCATGTTAAAATCAGCACCTTTCAACCGCATCTCAAAATTAAAATCTTGGTTTGGTGTAACCTGAAAAGGGGCTGTGATTTCTTTTCCACTCATATCAGACAAACAAAAACGATCAGCCTCGTATAATTTTGTTAATGTACAAGTCGCATTCTGGTTCACTGAAATTAAATGGACGGTGTGTGCTGGTCCTGTTCCACACCCAGAATCAGCTAGGGCAAGCGTGGAAGATAGAGCCATTGATGCAAAAATTGTTAGTAACACTTTTCTCTCCTCTACGATGTTTAATTGTTGATGACCATGGCATATCTAGATTTCCTCATTCTTACTAGAGAAATTTACGCCGAGCATAATTTTTATTATACGTAGGTATTTGACATTGATTTTGTGTGAATGCTAAGGCGCTCTAATACAAAATTCGTGTTTTGATCGAAGTCTTGAGTGATTCGATGGCCGATTTTACTTCCATCGATAAGGCTTTGTCCGTGTCGAGTACTAGATAGCCGATCTCACTGTCCGTGGCTAAGTTTTGGGCTTGGATGTTGGCGCCTAAGTCTGAGACGAGTCGATTGATCTCGCGGAGCACCCCAGGGACGTTTTGATGTACGTTCAAAATTCGGTGGAAATCGACATTCGGGGCTAAGTCCACAATCGGAAAATTCACCGATCCGGACGTAGAACCATTGTTGACAAATCGGATGAGCGCGGCCGGTACTTCAGTTCCAATATTTGCTTGCGCTTCTTCTGTTGCGCCTCCAATGTGCGGTGTAAGAATAACATTTGGAATATTCTGTAACTCTGATTGAAATGATGTTGTGTTTGATTCCGGCTCTTCTGGAAAAACATCTATTGCAGCTCCGGCAAGTTTTCCCGATTTAAGAGCCTCTGCCAGCGCACCTAGCTGGACGACAGTCCCGCGGCTTGCATTCAATAAATACGAACCAGGTTTCATCTGTTCCAGTTCGATGGTGTTTATCATGTTTTTTGTTTGTGGTGTTTCTGGAACATGAAGTGTGACAAAATCACTGGTTTTCAGTAATTCGCCGAGTGTGTGGCAGGCTTTCGCATTTCCCAGCGGAAGCTTCGAAACAATATCAAAATACAAAACGCGCATTCCGAATGCTTCGGCAAGAGTGGAGATCTGTGAACCGATGTGACCGTAACCGACTATGCCGAGTGTTTTTCCACGAATTTCGTAGCAGTGAGTGGATACTTTTTTCCAAGCCTGCTTGTGCATCTCTAAATTTCTCTGACCGAGTTGGCGCGCTAGGCTGATGATTTCAGCCATGATCATTTCGGCAACGCTTCGAGTGTTCCCAAAAGGCGCATTAAAAACTGGAATGCCTCTCATTTTTGCAGCATGCAAATCTACTTGATTCGTGCCGATGCAAAAACAGCCCAGAGACAGAAGCCTCTTCGCTTCTCTGAGGACTTCGGCGGTGACCTGAGTCTTACTTCGAATCCCGAGAAGATGGATGTCCTGGATCTTTTCTTTTAGTTGAGCTACATTGAGTGCAGATGGGTGAACTTCGACTTGGAAGCCTTCTTCGCGAAAGGCATCGTGTGCGAAGGGATGAATATTTTCTAACAATAATACTTTAATTTGGTTTTTAGGATACGATGTGAGGGCCATAGAAAGTGGATCTCCAGAGTTCCATATCCTACAACAAAACTGGAACTCAGGCGATGACGATTTATGCAAGGTCAACTGTAAAGGTAAGAGAGTCTGTATGTCACCTAAATATCGTGGAGATTCAGAAGACTGGCTCGATGCAGACGAGGCATCTCACGGGCGTGGCCGCAAGCGGTCTGCGTTGAAAGCGAAGAAACTTGGTGAAAAAAGTGGAACGGAATTGCCTTTGAGCGATTCCAACGCTGTTGTAGTTGAGGTTTTCCCAAACCAGTGCAGAGTCTTGACGGACAAGGAAGGGTGCGAACTGCTGTGCAGTTACCGCCGTGCAAGTATTTTTGGAATAGAAAAAAAGGATGTTCGTTCACGTACTCCGGTTGCTGTCGGAGACCGAGTTGTCGTAGCGCGTTTTGGTGAATCGGAAAATACGGGAATTATCGAAGGAATCTGTATCAGAAGAAATTCGATTTATCGATTGGCACCGGGCGGAGAAAATCGTTTTCATCGGTTGGCCTCGAATATTGATTTGGTTGCCATCGTTGCATCAGCTAACCAGCCTGCGTTTTCGCCCTGGCTCATTGATCGATTTCTGATCGGCGCCCAAGTGGAAGGAATTGATTGTCTGATCTGTATCAATAAAAGTGACCTAATGACGTCTGATCATGCTTGGTCGGTTTACCGAGATCTGGGTTACCTCGTTTATGAAGTGAGTACTAGGACGCTCACTGGGATTGATCAACTAAAAGAACAGTGTTTAGATAAAGCTGTTGTCTTTTGCGGCCATTCAGGGGTAGGAAAAACGTCGCTCATGCGTGCACTGACCGGAAGACAGATCGGAAGAGTCGGAGAAGTAAATGAAGCTACTGGAAAAGGCCGACATACCACTACGGGCGCAATTTTAATTCAGGGTCCGGAGCATTCAAAATGGATTGATACGCCGGGAATTCGAGAATTCGGTTTAATGAATGTACGGCCGCAGGATATAGCGCAGGCCTTTCCGGAGTTCAGAAATTTGAAATGTAAAGCACCTAGTTGCTTGCATCTCGATGAGCCGGGCTGCTTAGCCCAGAGCAGTTTGCGCTATCCAAATTATCGAAGAATACTAAAGTCACTATTAGAAAAAGAATCAAATTGATTTTGTTAAATTGGATGGAACTGGTTTAAAAAAGGAACAGCCCTTGCATTTTGTTTTTTAAATTACCTTCAGACTGGCGAGGCGATTTATTTGTGGACGGCAAGGGATCATTGGTTCAGTTATAATAACTCCTGTCTTTCTCTAAGAGAATTGCGACCCACCGGATTCAACGATGATGGGGATTCATCTTACTCCATTCTGTTTGTGCACGGGCGTCTCGGACACGGAGAAATCTGGTCCTCCATTGTTGAAAATCTTGCGCATCAATATCGTTGTTTTCTGCTGGATCTGCCGGGTTATGGAAGATCCTTTTCCGTCGGGCGACATTCTCCATCATTAATGGAATATGCCAATTTACTTGTGGCGGTTGTCGAGAAGTTCAGTGAGAAAGAAAAAGTAATTTTAGTTGGGCACGATGTTGGGGGCGGACTCGCGCAACTCTCCACAGTCAAAGTTCCCAGCAGAGTAGCGGCTCTCGTATTGGTTAATTCAGCTTGCATTTCTAGACGTCTTGGAAAAATCAAAATTGGAATTCAGGGACTTTGGGTGCGTCAAATGTTGAAAAAAATGCTCAAAAATGTGCCCAAGGAGAAGACCGAAATGCTCCTACACCCTTGGTGTAACCGACTTCACAGACAGTCACTAGCCCAGTCGCTCAAGGCCCTTAGTGAAACTTGGCCTTGGCACTACGAACAAAAAGTCTGGCGCGAAAGTCTCAAGCATCTTTCACAGCCTGTACTTCTCCTTTGGGGCGAAAACGATTCCATCAATCCGCCTGAGATAGGTATGGAGCTGATGCAGGGGTTGCCGGAAGCGTATTTTTTTCTTAACAAATCCTGCGGTCACTTGTCCTGTCTGGAGGAACCAGATTGGATTTTGTCAAAGATGAAAGATTTTCTATTCAAAGTCAGTTTTAACTCAAAACAGCCTGCTAAGCCTACGCCCTTTCAAAAATCTCTTTTGCGATAATAAGTCTTTGAATCTGGCTTGTGCCTTCGTAAATCTGATAGATCTTTGCATCTCTCATCAGCTTTTCAACAGGATATTCTGAAGAATATCCGTAACCACCAAAAACTTGAACTGCGTCTGTTGCCACGCGCATGGCCATATCCGCAGCAAAGGCTTTTGCAAATGCAGCCTGTTTTGTATTTCGCTGGCCCTGGTCGATCAGCCACGCACATTGATAGACAAGAAGTCGAGCTGCTTCAATGTCCTTTGCCATATCGGCGATCATAAAGCTCACAGCTTGGTAGTTGGCAATGGCTTGGTTAAATGTTTTTCGAGTAGTTGCGTACTGAATCGACTCATCGAGAGCTCGCCGAGCCAGTCCGACAGCTCCGATAGAGACCACCGGTCTCGAGAGATCGAAGGCTTTCATTGCGATTTTAAATCCGTCTCCTTCTTGACCGAGTCTGAGCTTTTCCGAGACTTTTACATCTTCGAAAGTAATTCCGCGAGTATCGCTCGCTCTCTGACCCATGTTCCATTCTTTTTTTCCGACAGTAATTCCTGGAGTATTAGCCGGAACAATAAATCCGGTCATACCGCGATGTTTTTGAGAAGGATCTGTGTAAGTCAAAACGAAATACCAATTTGCAACGCTGCCATTCGTAATCCACATTTTTGAGCCGTTGATTACGTAGTCTGACCCTACTTTTTTTGCAGTTGTCCGAATTCCGCTAACGTCAGATCCTGCGCCTGGTTCTGTGACACAGTATGCAGCAAAACTAGGTTCCGCGGTGAGACGACCCAGATATTCCTTTTTTTGTTGTTCGTTTCCCGCGACCAGTACCGGAGATGCGGCCAGAGTGTTCGCTTCCATAGGAGTCGCAATGCCAGTACATCCATATGCGAGTTCTTCTGTGACAATGCACCCGTCGAGAACGGGAAGCCCAAGTCCCCCGTATTCTTGTGGAATGTGGGTATTCATAATACCTAGTTCCCAAGCTTTCTTTGTAATTTCGAGAGGAAAATCGCCCGTTTCATCGTGGTGAGGTGCCTTCGGAATAATCTCTTCCTTGGCAAATTTTCGAGCTAGTTCTTGAAGTTGCTTTTGTTCATCAGAAAGACCGAAGTTCATCATGGAGCTAACTTATGATATCTGCTTGTGCGTTGTAAATTCATTTTTTATGGTACTGGTCTAACCGCCATGTGGTTGGCAGTTTCCTGGGAGCTTGTGAGATGTGGAAGTTTTTAAAGCGGATTCTTTTCAAATTTGATGCGGAACAGGTTCATCATTTTGTCATCTTATTAATTTCGATTGGTATTCGATTAAAAAATATCCCACTTAGAATAGTGAGCGGTGGCATAGGTGGCGATTCAAGCAACGGATCCATCGGCGACGCAGACAAGCAGTATCATCGCTGTCCGCGCGTTTTCGGAATGGAGTTTTGTTCTCGCGTGGGTCTAGCGGCCGGATTTGATAAGAATTGCGAAGTCATCGAGGGGCTGCCTGCTCTTGGTTTTGGTTTCGCAGAAATTGGAACTGTCACGCCGCGGCCGCAGCCAGGCAATGAACGACCGAGAATGTTTCGCATTGCTTCTGAGACAGCGCTCTTCAATCGATTGGGCTTCAACAATTTAGGTGCGGAAATCGTTGCCGAGCGATTAGCTGCAGCAAAATCCAAATTGCCTGTGAATTTTAGAGTGGGCGTAAATGTCGGAAAAAATAAAGACACGCCGCTAGAAGAAGCACGAAAAGATTACTATCGCGCAGCATCGTGTTTCAAAGGTCTCGCAGACTATTTGGTAATTAATGTGAGTTCGCCGAATACACCTGGACTACGCTCACTGCAAACGCTTGAGTCGCTGAAACCTATTGTGCACGAGTGTATGGATTTGGTGAGTGGATGGGCAAAATTTACCCCCTTATTGATTAAACTCTCTCCTGAATTTCCAACTGCGATGCAGGAAGACGAACTTGAGAAAACAATTAAGACGATTGAATCTTGGGGAATTCAAGGTTGGGTTTTGACAAATACGTTGGCGGGTACTTACCCGCTGAAACTTGCCAAGAATTTGACCGAGCTCTCGTCTCCGCCGCCACTGCAGGGAGGATGGAGCGGTAATCCTGTCAGGGAATTGTCAAAGAAGAGTTTGTTAGAAACGAGGAAGTTTAGTCAAAAACCCGTGATCTCAGTTGGCGGAATTACTTCGACTGAAGAAGCTGTCTCGCGAATTCGGGCTGGAGCGGATCTTATCCAGATTTACACGGGTTGGGTTTTTCATGGGCCCAGATTTCCGCGAAAGCTGGACTTAGGAATCGCTCGGTTCGAAAGTCAGGAGCCCCAAAACAAGAAAAGCCCCAGAGCAGAACTCTGAGGCTTTTTTGAACTTAAGATGAAAGA